>JAIYCA010000105.1 GCA_027488265.1 Planctomycetaceae bacterium | reverse complement strand
CGGCGTTGAAGTCGACACGCAGGCGATCGCCCAAGAGCGCACCGCCCGTGATTGGGCTCATCGGATCAAACGCAACCACCGCGATCTTGTCGCCGCGGCGCACGGCTTCGCTCGCCATTGCCGCAACGAGAGTCGACTTGCCTGCACCCGGCGAACCCGTGATGCCAATGACTTGATTCGGGCGACGTCGCGGCGCGTTCACCGCGCGTCCGGCATGCGCAAGCGAAATGTTGCGTGCGAGGAGCGCCGTCGGATGCGTCGTCACCGCCGACGCAAGCGGCGCGTAGGTCTTCACGCTGTCGCGCACGCTGCCGACGATTTGTTCCATGCCCGTTCCAGTGTGATAGATGCGCGCTACGCCCGCGTCGATCAACTTCTGTACGTCGTCCTGCGGAATGATGCCGCCGACATTCACCACCATGTCTGGGCGGCCAACCTTCGCGCACTCCTCGAGGAGGCGCGGCACGAGCACGAGGTGCGAGTTCGACATCATCGAGCACGCGATGCAGTCGGCATCTTCGTCGCGCGCGCTGATCGCGAGGCTGCGCGGCGTCTGCCAGAGGCCCGAGTAAATCACGTGGATCCCCGAGTCGCGCATGACGCGGGCGATGAGTTTCACACCGCGGTCGTGGCCGTCGAGCCCCATCTTGCCGAGGAGGACACGGGGGCGGTGGGGGAGGTCACTGCAGCGATCCTGCTTTTCGATCGCCGTGGTCGGTTCGGTGGTGGCGCGCATGGGGTGTGCCTTTGGACGCGGAGAGCCGCGAATCGCAAAGGTTAGCCCAAATCGGGGTGAACATGTCGGAGACGCTTCCGCAGCGTGCGCAGTCGTTCGCCGGTTTGGCATCCGCCTCAGTCGCTGCTGCCGTCGCCGCCGCCACTGCCGCTGCCGCCGCCGTCGTTCCCGTCGCCGCCGGAAGCGTCATCGGCCGCTTCGGCGCCGCGCGAAGACTTGCCTCCAGCGGAGTTCGCGGACGCGGTTGTGGCCGCGCCGCCATCACCCGCATCGCCTTGCTCGGCGAGTGCCTTCTTCGTGTCGCGCGACTTCGGGTCGCCAATCGGACGCGCGTCGCTCGTCCATTCGCCCGGATAGAAGCGTTGTGCGAGTACGCCAACGATGTCTTCCGTGAAGCGGTACTTGTAATCGTCGAGTTGGATGCGCCGACCGCCTTCGACTTCCACCCACGCGATCGCCTTCGACATCCACGTCGTCAGATCGATCCCCACGATTTGCTCGCGGGAAAACGTGCCTTCCGGCGCGTGGAACGTGCCGTCGTCATCGAGGCGATAGCGCCGGCGGGAAATCTGCCATTGCGCCCACACAAACCACGGCACGCCGAGGACACCGCAGCCGACGATGTACAGCCACAACTGGACCGGACGGTCGTAGGCCGCAGGCTCCGCAGGCTTCTCATCCTTGTAGCGGTTCAAAACCTCGTTCGCGACGCGAAACTGCTCCTTCTCGCTGTCGCTGAGCCCGGCGGCTTTCGCCAAGTTCTCAAGTTCAGACTTCGTCTTCTCCGCAGCGACATACTCGTCGAACGCGGCTTGCTTCGCGGGAATCTTGATCTCGTAGTCGTACCAACCCCACAACGCGAGCACGAGGCACAGAACCGCATAGGCGACGTTCTGGAGAGTCTGACGACGTTGAACTTGGGTTTCGATCGCCATGGAGATTGCCTGCGAAGTCTGTCTACGTCCGAAAACCGAGGGAGCGGTCTTGGATCCGCCTCGATAGCCCTTTGTCGGCGGAATCGTCCATCTCCCTTTCGGCGATTCTCGGGATTGAGATGACACTCTCGAGGCACTGGCCCCGAACATGGCAAGCGCATCGCAGAATCCGACGCCTGCATGACCGCAGCCAAGTTTGCCCTGAGAACCTCGATGGCACGACTGATCCCGACTCCAACCGCTTCCTTTCAGACTCCGGATGCCTCCTCGTTGACGTGCGGAAGCGAGCTCGTCGCGGCCGCGCGTCTCACTCGCGCCGTGGCGAGATGTCCGCGCCAACTCGCCATCGCGGGACTCGTGGGCGTGGCGGTCTGGGTGCATGGCGCTGGCGTGGCGGCCGCGGGTGGCTGCGTAGGTGACATCGATGCCAATGGTGAGGTCGGGGGAGCCGATCTCGCGACGCTCCTGAGTGCATGGGGCGGCACTGATCCGGCCGCGGATCTCGATGGCTCAGGGCTCATCGATGCAGCCGACCTCACGGTCCTGCTCGGCGCGTGGGGGCCGTGCCCAGCGACGACGCCGATCTCGACGGAACTCGCGAGCATTCAGGCCGCGGTTGCGCCGTACGCGATCCATGTGAACTCGTTCAACCTCGGGTCGAACGTGCAGTTCGCGGTGCATCCGCTCAAGTTCCCCGATTACGCGGGTGATCTCGTCGACGTCTACCTTGTGGCGAATCGCTCGAGCGCAGAGTGGGCCGCTTCGTCCACATTGAGTGACGTGCGTGGCGGGCCGCAAACGGTGAATCTCCCTGCGAACCCGACGACACCCAACATCCTACTGACGATGACTGGCGTTACGGCCGGCGACGCACTCAGCCCTGGTCGCGGATTCGACCTCGTCGTGGATGCGAACCGTGATGGCGTACTCGGCGATGGCGACCTCATCGATGGCGCGGGTGATGAACCAGGCTTCTGGTACGTCGTCGATCTCGCCGCTGCGGGGCCGCTTGCGGTTACGCAGATCGCGTCGTACGACGTCAACGACCCTGACATCCTCGACTCGATGGAACTCGAGCGGATCTATTACCCGACGTCGATTGCATCGCTCGATCCGCGTCCGCTCGTCGTGATTTCGCACGGAAACGGCCACAACTACGCGTGGTACGACTACCTCGGCAATCACCTCGCAAGTTGGGGCTACGTCGTGATGAGCCATCAGAACGACACGGTGCCTGGCATCGAGACTGCGTCCACCACGACGCTTGAACACACCGAGAGTTTCCTCGCGCAACTCGCGACGATCGGCGGCG
>JAIYCA010000448.1 GCA_027488265.1 Planctomycetaceae bacterium | reverse complement strand
GGTTGTGCGGCATGTCGCCGGATTTCCCGCTCCAGAACGCGTTCTGAACGATGCGCATGCCGGCGAGACCGAAATCATCGCGCAACGACTCGACCTCCGGCGTCAGTGCACCGAGATCCTCCGCGATGAGCGGCAGATTGTTGAAGCGCTTCGACATCGCGGTGAGCAGTTCGCGACCTGGCGCCGTACGCCACTCACCCTTGCGCGCGGTCTTCGCACCCGCAGGAACTTCATACGCGTTGTGGAAGCCGATGAAGTGATCGATACGCACAAGATCGAAGCGCTCCGCCGCGCACGCGATGCGTGAAATCCACCACGCGAACTTCTCCGAGCGATGCGCGTCCCATGCGTAGTGCGGATGTCCCCAGAGTTGGCCATCCTTGCTGAAACCATCGGGTGGAACGCCCGTCAGAACTTCGGGCGCACCATTCTTTTGCAGCCGGAAAAGCTCAGGATTTGCGCGAACATCGGCGCTGTCGGCCGTCACGAAGATGGGGACGTCGCCGATGAGCGCAATGCCGCGCTTCGCGCAGTACGCGCGCAACTGAGCCCATTGCGCATCGAGCTTGAATTGAATGAACCCGTGCATGGCCCGCGCGTTCGCGTCCGTTCCGGCGACGAAGTCGATCCACGCGGGGAGCCATGTCGCGCGTTCGAGAAAGCGCTTGTATTCCGCCGATTTCGCCCCGTTTTTCGCAGCGAACGCTTCGGCTGCTTTCGCCGCACGCGACATGCGGAACGCACGACTCGCGCTGAAATCGCAATCGCCGCGAGCGAGTCGCGCCGCTTCGCGTGCGGGCAACTTCAAGTCTGACTTCGCAAGCAGCCCCTCTTCGACAAGCGGTTCAAGCGCGAGAAATGTCGGCTCAATCGCAAACGAAGATGGCGAAGAGTACGGACTGTCACCGTAGCCAACCGGCCCAATCGGCAGCATCTGCCACACGCTGACACCCGCAGTGGCAAGCCAATCTGCAAAGGCGTACGCGCTCGGGCCGACGTCACCGGCACCAAACGGCGACGGCAAACTGGTGATGTGCAGCAAGACGCCTGCACGGCGCGTTTGAAGCAATGGATGCGTGGAGAGAGACGACGTTGCCATAGCGGTAGTGATACACACTCCTCGCCGCCCTGAACAACTACTTGCGCGTTCCGCGGAGGACGCGCCCACCGAGTGGAGGAAGCGGCGCGGATTGTGATGCTCGCGCGCGCAACGCGCCCCCCGCTTCTGCGCCTGTGGTCGAAGTGGGCGCCGTCGTCGTCGCGGATGTCGCGGTCGCGACAACCTGCGGTGTTTCGTACGCAACCGCCCAGTCAAAGCCCTGCCACTCTGCCTCAGGAAGCGTGAAATCCTGCGTTTTCCCCGAGGCATTCAGCGCAACGATGACGCGTTCATCGCCGAGCAAGCGCTCGAAGACCCAGACATCGCGCGCGTCATCGGCGACAAGCGTGCGGAACGCTCCGCGCCGCAACGCGGCCGACGCAGATCGCAGTGCAATCATCTCGCGATACGCGGCAAGATGCGCTTCATCGACAAACTCGGCGGGGTCCTCAAAAGCCCCAAGATCCGGCCAAATCATCGGCTTTCGGCAGAACGGATCGTCGGAACCAAACATCCCAATTTCGTCGCCGTACCAGACCATCGGCGCGCCGACGTAGGTCATCTGAACAAGCACCGCCAACTGCGCGCGACGGTACGCATCAGGCGATGGCCGCGCGCCGACGTACCGCGAACCAGGCCGCTCGCTATTCGCTTGGTCGTAGCCGCGACCAGGGTTCGCGATCATCGAAACGAGGCGATCGGTGTCGTGCCCGGCGAGCAGATTCTGCAGGACTGCGCTCGCCTGCTCGGGATAGGAAAGTCGCAGCGTGGCGAGGCGCGCGTCGAGTTCACTCGGCTTGAGATCGCCCGAAACCCACGCGACGACGGCCTGCGCAAACGGGTAGTTCATCACCGCATCGAAGGTCTCGCCGTCGAGCCATGCATCGGCGCGCTTCCAAATCTCACCGACGATGTAGGCATCGGGGTTCGTCGCCTTCACCACATCGCGCCACGCGCGCCAGAAGCCCATCGGTACTTCATTCGGCACATCGAGCCGCCAACCGTCGACACCGTCGGACGGATCACCATCGCCGTTCGGATCCATCCAACGCCGTGTCACATCCATGATGTGCTTCGTGAGTGTCTCGCTCGCAAGCCCGTCGTCCGATTTTCGAAACGCTGGCAACTGCCCAAATCCTGCCCAACCGCGATAGACAAACGGCTCGAAACTCTCGATTTCGAACCAGTCTGCGTACGGCGATTCACTGCCAGTCGCGCCGCGCCCGCGTACGTCACTGAATGCGACATGCGTCTCGCCGACGTGATTGAAAACGCCATCGACAATCACGCGAAATCCCGCAGATTTCAGCTCGCGCAGCACCTCGAGGAAAAGTCGATCGCTCTGGTTGAAGCCCCACGTCGAAGGGTCGAGAAGATCCTCGTTTGCCGCCGACATTTCCGCATCGCCCTTTGATCCAAAGTTGTCGTCGATGTGGACGTAGTTCGTTGCGTCGTACTTGTGATGACTCGGTGCCTCAAAGACGGGATTGAGATAGATCGCGTTGACGCCGAGCGACTTCAAGTACGGAATACGTGCGCGCAAACCCTCGAGATCACCGCCATAGTGGCGATTGAACACGGACCACTCCCAAAAGGTCTGGCCGTTCGCGGTTTCCCACGGACTCGTCGTGCGCCACGCACTCGTCCACGGACGCGTGTTCGGCGGATCATTTGTCGTGTCGCCGTTTGCGAAGCGATCGAGCATGATTTGGTACCACACAGCGTCGCGCGCCCAATCGGGCGTACGGAATCGCGGCTCGGGTTGCGGCTGTGGCACGCGAAACTCCGAGACATCGGTCCAACGTTCAGCGCCATCGCTCACGATGAACGCATACGACTTGCCGACGTGTCCGTCGGGAATGCGGATCTGCCACCAGTCGAAACTCCCGATGCGCGCGGTGTGTGCCATCGCTTGTGGGATGGTCTGCGGCTGCCCGCCATCGAGCACCAACGCCACCGATTCGACGTCGCCTGCAAGCGTGCGGAACCGTACGAGCACCGCGCCGTCCGCTTCCTGCTGCATCCACATCGTTTGCGTTGGATCGTGTTTGCACGCGGCAATCTCGATCTTGCCGTCACCCACGCGAGCGGCGGAAACGTCAAATGTGGCCTCAAGCGCGGCTGCGCCGCCTATCACAAGCACCGAGTTGAAGCCATCGTGTCCATCGGGCTCACGAACGTCGTTCGAAGGATCCGCCATCCACGTTCCGTCAACCACGAACTTGTAGGCGTATCGGCCGTCCGCGAGTTCGATCGTCGCGCGGCAGAAGCCGTCGCCCATCCGTTCCATCGGCGTCCGCGTGGGGTTCCATCCGTTGAACTCGCCTGCGAGGAAGACCTTCGCTTCCGCGCGCTCGGGTCGATACGAAAAGGTCACCTTGGACCGCGCAGGCGCGATCGAAACGACCTCAATCGACGGCGGTGATCCGACGGCCGCACACGCGCCCGCGGTAAACCTCGCTGCGAGCAGCGCCAAAAGCATGAAGAAACGCATGGTTCATTTATACTCGCCGCCCATGTCGGAATCCTCGGAGACCCCCGCAACGCCCGCGAGAAAGATCGGACGGTTCATCCGTCTCGGCCTTGCGTTGATCGCGATCGTGCTTGTGGTCGCTGCATTCGCCCGCGTGATCTATCGCACCGCGACCTCCGGCGAGCATGGTGCCAATGACATCGTGCTCACGGTCATGCACTGGTCCGGCGAGGGCGGACAGGAAGAAGACAAGATCGTCGAAGATTCGCTCCGCGCGTTTGAGGCTGCGAATCCCGGTGTGCGCGTGAAACGCCTGAATCCTGGCGACGCGGGCAGCTTCTACACGAAGTTGCAAACGATGATGGCCGCGGGCGAAGCGCCCGACGTCTTCTACGTTGGCTACGAGCGCGTGGCGAACTTCGCGAGCCTCGATCTTCTTCGCGGAATCGACGAATTCGTGGCGCGGGAAGAAGAAGCGCGCAAGTCGGGCGACACGAATGCGCTCGACCTCGCCGCGTTCTACCCACAAACGGTGGATGCCTTCCGCTTCGACGGCCGACGCGTCGGCACGGGCACGCTCTACGGCATCCCGAAGGACTTCACCACCGTCGGCTTCTACTACAACAAAGATCTCTTCCGACAAGCGGGGCTCGCATTTCCGTCGAACTCGTGGACGTGGGACGACTACATCGCGGCGGCCCGCAAACTCGGCGAGCTACCCGGAATCACCGGCAGCGAGTTCGTGACGTGGCCCGTGATGGTGCGCACCTACTTGCGCACCGAAGGCTGCGAAGCGATTGACGACAATCTCGAGAGTATTCGCGTTGCAGAGCCAAACTCTGTCGCCGCGCTTGAGCGTCTGCGCGCGTGGCGCCACAACGAAGAGAACACCCTGACCAGCGGCAAGAGCAAGATCGCCACAGGCGCGAGCGTGTTTCTCGGCGGAAAAGTCGGCATGGCGGGCCCGTTTGGCCGCTGGGTCGTTCCGAGTTACCGCAACATTCCGAAGGCAGGCGAAGCGAACGGCTTTGAGTGGGACTTCGCACCGCTTCCAAAGGGAAGTGCCGAAGCAAACTGCGTGCTGACCGTGAGTTGGTCGATGGCACGCGACACGAAGTACCCCGAAGAATCGTGGAAACTCATCAAGTGGTTGACCGACGCGAAGAGTCAGGCGGCGAACGCGCGGCTCGGCCTTGCGATTCCCACGATGAAATCGGTCGCGGAAAGCAGCGCGTTTCTCGATGCGACTTTGCCGCCCGCGAACAACCAAGGCTACCTCGACGCGATTCCAGAGTCGGTCGTCGTCGGCTGGCCCGCCGACCCGACGTTCGAGCAGATTCTCGGTTCGACGATGGATCAAGGCCTGAAGACGGGCGACCTCACCATCGCGCAAGCGGTCGAACAATTCAACGAGAAATGGAACGCGCACGTCGCGTTTGTCCCGGGCGGCGTGCGACCCGAACCCGTGCAGTGGAACACCTTCGCAACCATCGGCATCGCGCTTCTTGGTGGCGTACTTGCGGTGATCGCATGGCTCTTCTTGAGCGGACCTTCACGCGCGAACACACGTCGCGAAGAGCGCGCGGGCTTCCTCTTCGCATCGCCGTGGGTGATCGGCTTCCTCATCTTCATGGCGTTCCCGATTCTGCTTTCACTCGTGCTTTCGCTCACGAACTGGAAAGGCATCGGGCCGCTCTCCGGCGCAGATTGGGTCGGAACCGACAACTATGCGCAACTTCTTGCGCGCGACGGAAGATTTCATACCGCGTTTCAAGTGACGCTCTACTACGCGGCGATTGCTGTGCCGGGCGGACAATTCCTCGCACTTCTCGCGGCGGTCGTGATGATGCAGAAAGTGCGCGGTATCGCGTTCTTCCGCGCGGCGTGGTACTTGCCGAGCGTGCTCGCGGGCGTTGGCGTCTCGATTCTCTGGCGTTGGATTTTCGACAGCGAAGGCGGACTACTCAATCGCACGCTTGAATTCGTCGGCATACCAGGCCCTGAGTGGTTTGGAAAAGACGCGGCGCTCTTCGGCCCGCCCGCATTTGCGATCATGAGTTTCTGGATCGTCGGTGGTTCGATGATGGTGTATCTCGCAGGTTTGCAGCAGATTCCACGCGATCTCTACGAAGCCGCGGAAATCGACGGCGCAGGCCCCGTGCGCCGTTTCTTCCGCGTCACGCTCCCGATGCTCTCGCCCGTGATTCTTTTCAACTTGATCATGGCGGTCATCGGTTCCTTCCAAGTCTTCACGCAAGCATTTGTGATGACAGGCGGCGAACCAGGCGACCTCACCCGCTTCTACGTGCTCTATCTCTTCAACAAAGCGTTTGAGCTTTACGACATGGGATATGCGAGCGCGATGGCGTGGATTCTGCTGGTCATCGTGCTTGTGCTCACGGCCATCATCCTGCGTACGAGTGCGCGTGTCGTCTACTACGAGAGTCTCAAGAAATGAAGCGCACTCCGCTGACCAATGCCATTCTTTGGTTCGTACTCATCATGGGTACGGCGGCGTTCATTTTCCCGCTCTGGTGGATGACGGTCGTCAGTCTTGAAACGCCACAACGCGCGGAGGCTGCGATCACGGGAAGCGCTGGCATCGCGCTTTTCCCGCCAAATCCGCAATTCGCAAACTACGCCAACGCCGTGCGTGAAACAGGCAGCGTGCCGTGGTTGGGCTTCGTCGACGCGCTTTCGAACTCGATCGTTGTCACCGTACTCGTCGTACTCGGCACCGTTGTTTCGTCGAGCGCCGTCGGCTACGCGTTTGCACGCCTTCGTTTTCGCGGGCGAAATCCGCTGTTTCTCGTCATGCTCGGCACGATGATGTTGCCAGGCCAAGTGACGATGATCCCGCTCTTTCTACTCTTCCGACAGTTCGGATGGATCGACACGATCATGCCGCTCGTCGTGCCCGCGTTCTTCGGAAACGCGTTCTTCATCTTCATGTATCGACAGTTCATCGCGCAGATTCCGGAGTCACTTGTCGAAGCCGCACGCGTCGACGGACTTGGACATATCGCGATTTGGTGGCGCATCATTTTGCCGCTTTGTCGTCCCGTGACAGCGATTTGCGCGGTGTTTACGTTCATCGGCACGTGGAACGATTTCCTCGGGCCGCTTATCTACTTGCATTCCGATGAATCAGCGACACTCGCAGTCGCCCTGAACGGGTTCAAGAACCAGTACGGCGGGCTCGAAGATGTGCATCTCTTGATGGCGCTCTCCGTGCTCACCATGATCCCCTGCATTGTTCTCTTCATCGCAGCGCAGAAGACCTTCGTCGAAGGTCTCGCGCGTGGCGCGGTGAAAGGTTGAGGTATCCGCGATGGCGAATGTGACGCTCACCAAAGTTGGCAAGGTCTACACAGGCGATGACGGCGCGAGTTTCCGCGCTGTCGAAGCCGTCGATCTCTCGATCAAAGACGGCGAATTCTGTGTTCTTGTTGGACCATCGGGCTGCGGAAAGAGCACGACGTTGCGCATGATCGCTGGGCTCGAAGAGATCTCGGAAGGTTCGCTTGAGATCGACGGAACACTCGTGAACGATGTTCCCGCGAAAGATCGCGACATTGCGTTTGTCTTTCAGAACTACGCGCTCTACCCGCACCTCACCGTCGCGCAGAACATCGCGTTTGGATTGGAAACGCGTCGCGCCCACCGAAGCGGCTTGATCGCGGCACTGACGGGCGCAGGCGGCGCACGAAGAGACGAATCGCAAGCGATCCATGCGCGTATTGCTGAAGTTTCGAAGACACTCGGTCTCGACGCGCTGCTCCATCGCTATCCGCGCGAACTTTCGGGCGGACAGCGGCAACGCGTGGCGGTTGGCCGCGCGATTGCGCGCGATCCAAAGGTCTTCCTCTTTGACGAACCGCTCTCGAACCTCGACGCTCGCCTGCGTATTGAAACGCGCACCGAGTTGCGCATGCTGCATCGGCGTCTCGCGGCGACGATCGTCTACGTGACGCATGATCAAGAGGAAGCGATGACGCTCGCGGATCGCCTCGTCGTCATGCACAAGGGCCGTGTGCAGCAGAACGCGAGCGCGCAAGAGTGTTACGAACGACCGGCGAATCGCTTTGTCGCAGGCTTCATCGGGACTCCACCCATGAACCTCGTGGACGGGCATCTCAAGGCTGGCACGTTCACCGCCAACGGCGTGGCGATCGCGCTTGGCGCGGAGTACGCGCGACTCGGTGATCGCGCGTGTGCGTTGGGTTTCCGCCCGGATCGCGTGAAGCTCGTCGCTCCAAACACTACAGGAAGCGTCGCGGCGTCGATCGCGGCTGTTGAGCGACTTGGTGATCGCACGGATATCGCGCTCGACACGCCGTGGGGACGGCTTGTCGCGCGGCTCGATGCGGATGTGGCACGTAGCCTCCGCGAAGGTGATGCTGCGGGCGTGTCGTTCGACAGCTCGCATGCGCATCTCTTCGAAGCCGGCGAGTGCGGCGGGCGTATTTGAGCGCTCGCGACTCGCTTCGCTTTCGCTCGCTCTGGCGTGGATCGCGCCAACG
>JAIYCA010000114.1 GCA_027488265.1 Planctomycetaceae bacterium | reverse complement strand
CGCCATCGCCAAGTCGACCAAATGCGTCGTCGATCGTCACGCCGAAACCGCCTTCGTTGGTCGACGTGCCAGCGATGTCTTCCTCGGCAACCGCCCACTGAAAGAAGACGCCGCAACTCTCGGTGACGAAGTACTGCGCCATGAACGCGTAGGCGTTGCCCCAGACGTCGTCACTGCCAACGCCGCTCGGCGCGCCCGCGCCAGCAACATCCGAACCGCACCACGCGAAACTGACACGTGCCGGCAAATCCCACAATTCAAACAACACATTCGCTTCGGCACCGACCGCGTATCCAGTGTCGAGTTGCAAACCGAATCCGTCCTCCGTTGCACCGTCGCCACTCGCAAAAAATCCACCGAGCGCAAGCCAATTTGTCACGACTGCTTGCGCAGCAACACCCGGCGTGTAGTACTGATAGGGCAATGGAAATACGTCGTTTCCATCGAATTGCTGCGCGAGGTACTGCGTGGTTTCGTCGCTCGCAAAGATGTTGAGTGCGACATAGTCGTTGGGATTGATCTTCCCGACGGTGATCGCTAACGAATCATCGAGGAAACTCTGGCTGTAGTACGCGCGCGCGAGAAACGTATCGCGACTCGAAACGAGTTCGTTCAGATACACGGGCGACGCAACGGAACTCGAAATGTTGCCGTCATTCTGCGGAAACTGATTGTTCTGCCGAAACTGCACCGTGACATGCCCTTGACCTTCGCCCGCATTTCGAAAGAGAAGCGCATCGATGCGCGCGTTGAAGCGCGCACCACCTGCGGTCGATCGCGTCTCGGGCAACGTGTCGCTTGCTGCTTGCCACGCGAGTGCTTCGTAGATATCCGCACGAATTCCGTGCTCACGCCCCCACGCGAGCGCGTTGCGCATCGGCGTGGTCGCGAACGAGAATGGATCCTCGAACGCACCAATCGCCTTCGGATGCGCCATCGCGCCGGGACGTGCGTCACTCCATGAAAATGGCTCTGCCGCCTGGGAACCACCAAAAAGGGGTTCGACCTCGCTCACGGTGTCGAAGTTGATGAATCCGCGCACTTTCGAGCGCCAGAGTGCTTTGTTGCCCACATCGGGACCCATGCGAAAAACACGGTGTAACTCGTGTAACTCCGCGCTGGAATCTCCGTCGGCGCACGCGCGCTGCGAAAGCCCGCCCACGACGAACAGACACGCGCTGCACATTGCAACATGACCAGCCACGCTGTTGATTGGCCGCGACGTTCGCAGCGATGAGTAGCCTCGTCGGGCTTCATGTGCAGTTGTTTGACGACGCGTCACGCGGGAAAGTCTCCCGACCTTTCGTCCTGAGCGCAACCGCGTCATCCGCTATAAATCGCGCATGCGCGCTTCACGTTTCGCTCTCGCTTTCGCCCTCTCCTGCACGATCTCGTCTGCCGTGCTCGCACTGACCGGTGCCCCGCACATCGGCGCTTCGCAGGACGAAGCGACGACCGCAGCTCCCGCGTCGCCGAAAGATGACACGCCAGACGCCCTTCGCCGGACGAGTTTCAATCTCGATGAAAACGGAGTCGCGCTCGGCGGCTATGACCCGGTGAGCTACTTCGACAAGAGCGGGCCGAAGGAGGGCAAGCCAGCATTTTCCTTCGTGTATCGCGGCGTGACCTATCGATTCGCAAGCGAGGAAAACAAGAAGAAGTTTGAGTCGGACCCCGTCAAGTGGGAGCCTCCCTACGGCGGTTGGTGCGCGTGGGCCGTGATTGATGGCGACAAAGTGGCGATCGATCCGCTGAACTACGAAATCATCGACGGCAAGGTCTACCTCTTCTACAAGGGTTGGCTTGGCAACGCGAAGAAGAAGTGGGACGCGAAAGTGACGGCGGAAACTGCGCCGAAAACCGTCTCCCAAGCAGACGCTGGCTGGTCGAAACTCGCGAAGACTGATCGCGATGCGTACGACGCCGAGCAGAAGAAGGCCGCGAAGTAAGATCGCAAACCGCGTTTACTCGCGCTCAGACGATCGAACCAGCGCATCGGCGCGTGCGATCTCCTCAACGCGCACGAACGCCATGCCATCCAGGACTTCTGCATTGCCCCGCACTACGACGGGCGCAGCGATCCACGGTGCGATCGAGTCAAAGGAGAGCGGCGCACCATCGCGACCCACGACGATCGCGCGTCGTTCGGTTCCATCCGGTGCTTCGCAGATGATCGATGGCGGAATTCCACCACGAATGCAGAGCGTTGCACAATCGCGGTGTGCTTTGCCGTCGCCTGGCTTCATCACGCCGAGCCAACACTTCGAATCGACGATTTCGCCAGCGATTTCAACCGTTCCAATCGAACGTGCATCGACGCGTGCTGGCAAAGTTCCACCCAGCGTGACTGGATCTTCTTCGACAAGTTCAAGCATGCGCTGTCCACCACGCGCGATCAGAAATCCGCGCGCGCGCGCCGCGACTCGCGTGCCGTCGGTCGGAACCAGCGGCGCAATGCGCGCATCGGCGCCGTGCTTGCCCATTTCGACAAGCAGCACGCGCTCCATCGTGCCGTCTGCACGCGCAACGCGCATCATCGGAAATGGTGTCGCGAGTAACTCGCCTTCCACTGTGACTTCGTGGCCAGTCTCCCAAACTCCATCTCCCGTCGGGCGCGAGAATGCGCCCGCGAGTGCCGCGAGAACAAACGCGAGGAACGCGCACACCGGCAAAAACACCGACAAAAAATGCCTTTGACGCGCAGGCGTCGGGAGGTAGCCGACATAGAACTCGTTCGACGCGCTCATGCTTCGCCTCCGTCCTTGAGCTCCATGCGACACGGCGGCAACGGAGTACCCGGCGGTTTCGCTTGCGGATGTACGTACAGCGTCCGACCTTCGATGCGCAACTCGTACGTTGGAATCTTCTCGAAGAACGGTGGCGGCGACTGACCGTTCGACGCGAGATACTGATAGCCGTGCCACGGACACGTGACGCAGCCATCCACGATCTTTCCTTCACCGAGTGGACCACCTTGGTGCGCACAAACGCCTGAAATCGCGCTGAATGCGTCGTTCTCGCGAAACACCGCGACCTTGCGGCACTCGTCGATCAGGACTGCCTTCGCTCGACCTTCTGCTGTCTCCGCGACAACGTCGTTGACTTCCCCAACGCGCACCCAACCATCGGCGGTGAGCATGCGGCTGCGACGATCCGCGCGCCACTCCTTCACACCCGCAGCCACGTGAATTCCAACGATCCACGTCGTCGCCGCCGCGAGAATCCACGCGAATCCGGGCCACACAGCGTCTTGAAGCACTCCGAGTGCGACATGCGCAACCAACAACGTGAACGCGACGTAGACCCCGAGATGCAGCGCTTTCCAGACGCGCGGCGAGAGATTGCGGAGCCAAAAGTCGTGACTTGTCGCCGCCATCGCAAACAAGATGAGAAGCGCGGCGAGCCCGAGCGGTTGGAATGGAATCTGTGCGACGCCCTCAAAGGGACTTCCGCTCGTCAAAATGCTCGTTACGGGATCGAGCACGCCGAACCCGTGATACCAAAGCGTTGCGAGCACGGCGTGCGCGAGTGCCATGAGAAACATCGCGACGCCGAGATGTCGACGGTTGTAGAGAAGTGGCGCCACGCGCGGAGAAAACCGCGCCAGCGGACCAATCGAGAGAATGAAGACGAGTAACGCGATGGCGCCGGTTCCGAACGCACGCATCGCAAGGATCAGTGGACTCGTTTCAAACGCCGTTGCTGCCGCGATGAAGAACACCGCGAGGTAGCCGGCGATGGCGAACGCAAGTCGTCGGTCGTAGGCTTTTTTCGCGGGATTCCATTGCACCGCGCGATAGGAAACGCTCATCGCGCATCCTCCGAGCCCTCGTTTGTTGCGCGAATTTCGGGGAGTTGCAGCGCATCACGGGTTGCGGGCGCAGCGCCTTCGCGCGACAACATGGCGAACAGCAGAACGGCACCAAGCAATGGCGTGAGCACAATCCACATCACAAGCGCGATGCTTCGCAACTTTTCAGAACCCTGCTGCCAGCGCTCCGTGTGATCGCCTGGGATGTCGGCTGGGCCGGCAAGTGCCGCCTTCCACCAACGATGGGCGAGGAGCGGCCAAAGCAACGCTGCTCCAGGAAGTAGCAGCACGCGAAACCCGAGTGTCGCATGGCTTGCGACCGGATCGACCACTGCGGCGCCCTTCCACGCAAACGCGAGCGAAAACAGAAGCCCAACGATCGCGTAGAGCTGCACGGATTGAACGAGGAATTCCACGATCACTGCGGGAAGATACCGCCAAGAAATTCGCCACGATGGATGCCGTTCTGGAATTGGAACTTCGCGAGGTTGACGCTCCGAGGCGGATCGGGCGAGGTACACGCCGCGCACTTGTCCATCGAAAGCCATCTCCTCCACCAAAGGCCACGCCGCGCGGACGTGGCATTTGCGCGGGTTTCTACTATTCTCCCGCGCATGTCGACGGAGATTCCCGCATCCGATCCACGCGTCGCACTCGCCGCGAGCCTTGACGCTCTCGCCACGCTCGCCGCGAAGGCCGACCAAACGCAGTACGCGCAAGGACTCGCCTTCGGATTTCACAGCCCGCTCGGCGCACACTTCCGACACTCCATCGATCATGTCGACGCGCTTCTCAACGGAATCGCGACCGGCGAGATTTGCTACGACCGTCGCGAGCGCGGCACCGCCATCGAGCATGATCGCGCAGCTGGACTCGCAGCAGCAGCCGATCGCGCCGCGCTCGTTCGCGCGATCTCAGATTCTGCACTGTCATCGCCGGTCACGGTGCTTGCCATGACCTCGCCGCAAGCACCAGAGACGCGATTCACTTCGACGGTCGCGCGCGAAGTGCTTTACGTCTTCCACCACACCGTGCATCACACCGCATTGATGTCTGCGCAGGCCACAAATATGGGCGTGCAGCCAGACCCAAAGGCGGGTCGCGCTCCCGCCACGCTTGCAAACGACGCGAGTCACGCCCAGGCACGTTGAGCGGGCGATGTGCACGCTTTCGATCATTCCAACCACAGAAACTTCGCCGAACGCTCGCGCAGTCTCTCGCGCGACATTTCGACTCGCATTCAATCGCGATGAACAGCGAACACGCGCCCTTGGCACCCCACCGGCGACCGTCTTCGTAGGAAATCGACGCGCGATACACCCAAGCGATCCCGAAGGCGGCGGAACATGGATCGCCGTGAACGACGCGGGAATCGCAGTCGCGATTCTCAATCGAAATGAACACGGAGTTCCGGACGGACGCAGTGCCGGACTTAGCCGCGGCCTCATCATTCCACGTCTCCTTTCGAGTGAATCACTGCAAGAAATTGCGCAAAACACCGAGAAACTCGCACGCACTGTGGCGCGCGGATT
>JAIYCA010000203.1 GCA_027488265.1 Planctomycetaceae bacterium | reverse complement strand
ATGACGACGCGAACCCGACGAAGTCACGACGAAATCACGACCAGATTTCCGAGCCACGCCTCACCATCCGCCTTCCCCGCCGCAACATCATGCCGCAACTTCGCTCCTTCGCACTCCGCGCCGACTCGATCTCTTCCTTCACGCTCGCGCCACTCTTCGCAGCGGCCACGCTGAGCCTCGCGGCTCACGCGCATGCCGTGCAGGACGCGGACGATGCCGGCCACTTCGGCTTCGACGGACTTGAAGTGGTGAAGATCGATCCCAAGGCTGGCCCGATCGCCTCCGGTGACTTCGATGGCGACGGCCGCGCCGATCTCGCCGCGGCGAACAACTTCAAGAGCCGCATCGAACTCCACATCCAGAAGCCCGGCGCCACGCCCGACGACCCTATCGACGCGGCGACCTCGGTGAACGAGGTCCCGCCGCACTGGCGCTTCCGCCGCGTGGAGATTCCGGTGTCACACCAAGTCACTGCGATCGCACCATTTGATTTCGACGGCGATGGTCTTCTCGACATCGTCTACGCAGGTCAACCCGGCACCGTCGTCTTCCTGCGCCAAGCGAAGCCCGGCGTTTTCGAGGTGGAACGCCGCATTCCACTGAAGGGTCTCACGCAAAGTCGCGACGGCTTTGTCATCGCCGATCTCATCGGCGACGCGCGCCCTGATCTGGCCGCGATCGTGTCAGGTCAACCCGTCGTATGGACGCTCGATGGCTCGAAACTCGGCGACCCCGTGGAACTCGGTTCGGGCGATCCATTGGTTGCACTCGTCGTTGGCGATTTCGACGGCGACACGTACAACGATCTCGTCGGCGTGACGCCCGACAACGCGGCACCCGTTCGACTTTGGCTCGCGAGCGCCGATGTAAGTTCGGACGCGAGCGCCGACAACAAGGCAACCAAACGCCTCGGCTCACAGCGCCGTTTCGAAATGCCGCCGCTCCGCGAAGTGAGTGCCCTTCGCCTTCCCGGCGCGAAGAAAGATCTGCTCGCGCGCATTGAGCGGCAGTCGAAGCGGCTCGTCGTCGAAGAACTCGTGGAAGACGCTTCCGGCGCGCGCGATGCCGCACTTGAGGTCTTCTCCGCGGCGGGCGGCAAGAAGCGTTCGTACGCCGTCGGCGATGTCGATGGCGACGGCCTCGCGGATGTCATCTCGAGCGATCCTGCCGCAAGCGCTGTGACCGTCTACCGACAGCAGAAAGGCCGCGGCCTGCAACCTGGCGTTTCGCAGCCGAGCTTCGCGGAAATCGACGCCGTTGCTGCGGGGAACGTCGATGGCAAGCCCGGCGACGAAGTGTTCGTTCTCTCGGAGAAAGAAGGCGTTGTTGGCAAGAGCGTCTGGACGAACGGCGCGCTCTCGTTCCCAACCGCACTCCCCTTGTCGCCTGGCGTCACGCCCGCGGTGCTCTCACTCGTCCAACTCGAGTCTGGCCCGCGCGCCGCGGTCGTCACCAAGGATGGACGCAACTATCAACTCGAACTCCTGCCCGTCAATGGCGACACGCAGGCCGCCGCGGAAGTCATCAAACTCGGCGCGCTCGTGAAGGGCCCCGACGCGATTCTCGCGCTCGACGCCGATCAAGATGGCCGCACTGACCTCTTGCTGCTCACCGCGGACAAGCCGATGTCGATGCTGCAAGCCGTTGAGAAAGATGGCAAGACGTCGTTTGAACTCCGCGAATCGAAGGACATGGCGCAGTTCGGTCTCGCGCAGGCCGCCAACGCTGGGAATTCGGTCGCGTTCGATGTCGATGGCGACGGCAAGAAGGAACTCGTTGTGGCTGATCGGAATTTCATCCGCGCGCTGCGTTACGCACCCGGCGCAAATCCGCCCGGTTGGCAAGTCGTCGCCCAGATGAATGCGTCGCGCGCCGATGCGAAACTCGTGGCACTCACCGTGCGCGGCGACACGCTTGTCGCGGCCGATCGCGAGAACGCGACGCTTGCGGTCTTTGCGAAAGACAGCGCTGGCAAGTGGACCCAATCCGATGAACACCCGGTGACTGGGTTCAAGTTCGGGCCTGTACGCGCGGGCAATTTCAGCGGCGGGACTTCTGAAGACGTCCTCCTCGTTGGCGACGATGGTTTTGCAATCGCGCGCCTTGATGGCGGACGACTCGCGCTCGAAGAAGTCGCGAATTTCCGCGCCGATCGCATTCAGCAAGTCGATCACGAAGTCATCGCGGGCGATGTCAATGGCGACGGCTTCCTCGATCTTGTCACACTCGATGCGGGTGAACAGTCGCTTGGCATCCTCAGTTTCAGCGAGGGTGGCAAACTGCTTCCGATGACCCGATTCCGGGTCTTCGAAACGCGGCTCTTCCAAGCAGGTGAACCACGCGAATTCGAACCGAGCATGGCGCTCATCGGTGATTTCACCGGCGACGGCGCGAAGGACATCGTGCTGCTTTGCCACGATCGCATGCTGCTTTATCCGCAGTCGCCGAAACCGACGAAGCCGTAATTCGTCGCAGTCGTACGAACGCTGCTCTTCGCGCCTTGCGCGATGTGCGGGCACATCACCTCTCCAGGAAGTGGCCAACGAACCAAACGAAAAGGCCTCGGCGAACCGAGGCCTTTTTGCTTGATGTGCTGTGAAGAACGCCGCAGCGTCTCAGTGCGAGTCGACCGAATTCAGCGCTGCGCCATCGGCGCGTAGGTCGCTGCGTGTGGGCCGTTGT
>JAIYCA010000371.1 GCA_027488265.1 Planctomycetaceae bacterium | reverse complement strand
TTGGGGAATGCCATTCTTCTAGAAACAACTTCGCGCGTGGCGTTGTGCGCGACGGCCGACGCAAGCGCGGTGAGATGGTCATCCGAAATCGCATCCACGAGCTTGCCCGCCGACGCGAGTACATCAACGCGGCGAAGTGTGGTTGAGAAGATGTCGTCGGCATCGACGCCCTCGAGGCCACGTGAGTCGAGTCTTCGACGAATGCGCGTCAGAAGCAGTGCGCGCTGTGCGACCATTCGACTCGCGATCTCCGCGCGCAGCGCACTCGGCTCGAGTTGGGGATTGGGTACAGAGTCGGACATCGAACGGGGTGCGATGATACATTCACGCGCGAAGTTGTTTCTAGAAGAATGGCATTCCCCAACTTCGTCGTCTTGAGCAACTTTGGGAACTTGATCCACGCTTCTTTAGCGAAGTTCTTCTCGACAACTGCAGGCAATTTCGCGCGTCGCACCGTCGATACTGAGAAGGCACTCTTCTGGCGGTGTGCAACGACCTTCGCAGGAGTAGGTCCAATGCTGCGGGTTTTCGGTTGAAACAACGATCGTCAGGTCGCACGCATTGGAATCGACATCGGACGCGGGGAGAATCTCTACGATTTCTCCCGCCTCGTTGAAGCGAATTCCACGCGCAGAAAACGTTGTCGTTGGGAGTTCAACGCCCGCTGTGGCGACGGCCTTCGCGGAGACGCGCTGGACTTGCATCGTCAAATCGAGTCCAACCGAATGAAGCAGGCGTTGCTCGCTGAGCCACGCGATCACGGCGGCAGTGCTCGGGTGTGCGTTGAATTCGTGCTCCATGACTTCCACGATGCTGTCGCCCTCGGCCCCACGACGCGTGGGCGTGTATCCACTGCTTTGCATGAGTGCTGAATCAGAGGTCATGCCAGCGTGGGCGTTCGGGAGGTTGTAGGCGTTCGTATCGCGACGGGAGAGCACGACGCCCAGACCGATACTGGCCGCGAGGACAAGACCGAGTCCGGCCACCACCCCGAACCGACGCGCATCGCGGCGGGTGCGCGTCGGTTCTGCGGTGACGTGTGCCGCGCGCCTGAGCGCATCCTTTCCGCCGAGAGCATTTCCCGATTCGCCCACCATCAACTTTGAAGCGTGGATCGACGCGCCCCGCGTACTTCTACGCGGCGTCCCGAATGGCGCTTCATGATGCGCGTGACGTGAGCGCTCCTGTGAGGCGCCGTCTGCCTCGGCTACTTCCTTCCACCACATGTGCCGACTCCGAATCGTTGGCGATGATGGGCCGCCGAAAGGCCCGAACACCGCGCACCTGCCTTTACCTTTCGGGCGTGCGCCGACCGCACGCCCATCAACAACAACTGACCGTTCAGCCAATCGAGTGACAGGTACGAGCAATAATTTGACAGAAAAACACTTCGCTGGGTCTCAGGAGGAATCAGGCCCGATCGCCTCCGACAGCCAGTTGGTCGACGGGCTGTCCTACTCTTGGACTTCGTCCGCGTAGGCGTAGTCGACGCCACCGCTTGGCAAGAAGCGGAAGTACTTCAGTTTCTCGCGCAGTCGCGGTGTACCGTCGGGGTTGTAGCGAACCGTGATTTCTGGCGTGTTGAGCGTGATCGACTCAAGTCTGCCACCTGGTCCAACACTCGCGCCGACGAGTCGCCCTGTTTGGGCAAGAAAGCCGAGCCGATCGCCGACGACCGCGGCCTGGCTCGTGCGCGTGCCACGCCACGACGGCGTCGCGAGCCATCGGCCGAACGCAAGCCCCGAAAGCGACGTTGCGACCACGATGACAAGGGCGATCACGAGTTTGCGCGTGCGTCGACGGAGGACGCGGGGCGCGAATGCGTGCAGCGCATGGCGCGCGACGGTGGTTTGGCCGCGCGCAAGTGCGGTACGTGCGGCGGCGCCTGCGATCGACGGAATGATCGGTCGCGCAACTTCTGCCAAGCGCTCAAAGTCGGCGCGCGCGGTCGCGGCAGTCGCGTCGGTTGCGCAGCCAAAGTCGATGAAGAAGACGCGGCCGTCTGGTCGAACGCGGATGTGCGCGGGCTTGAGATCGCCATGTGCGATGCCCGCAGCATGGAGTTGCTCGAGTGCTTCGGCCGCAGCGGCGATGTCGTCGGCGCTGCTCGCCGGGCGCGAAGGCTCTGCGCGAACGATGAGATGCGCCGCTGCGCCCGGTGGAGCATGCATCGCGAGCGGTTGCGGTGAGATACCTGCGGGTGCTGACACGATCGCACGCAACTCGCGCAGCGCATGCGCGCGCGCGGCGCCTTCACGGTCGTCGAATCGCTTGATGACGACTTCGACCGAGGCAGTCGCGGTCGAAAGGAGTTCGTCGCGCGCGATGGCAACTTGGGCAGTCGCGCCATTTCCCAGGAGCGATTCGATGCGCCAGCGCCCGAAGACAAGGGTGCCGACCTCGAGCGCAGTCGGTACTTCCTCTGGAATTCCAAACGCAAGGGCAACCGCGAGGATGTCATCGCGCAGCGCGGGGAATTCAAGCGCGAGCGCGAACGCGCGATCTTGGATCGACGAGGAACTTCTCGCCGTGCCGCTTGAATTGTGGCCTTGAGCGTCTTCGACATTGCGTTCAGTTGCGAATTCGGGAGAACCGTGCGGCGCATGGAGTGCCGCGAGGATCGCCGCCTCCAACGTCGAGGCAAAGTGACGCGCGATTGGCGCGGAATCGATGCCGTACGCGTGAAGCGCGTCGAGGTAGCGAGTGAGCGTTGCCGTCGCCGAGAGAGTGGACGATCCCGACGCGCGGAACGATGCCGCATCGAGATCGATGAGATCGGCGAGCGCAAGATCGACGTGTGCGACAGACTCAGACAGAGCAACAGGCAGTGCCATCGATGGTGCCATCGAAAGCGCATCTTTGAAGGCGCTGACAGCACGCGAGAGTTCATCGGCGAGCGTTGTGGGGATGTCGAATGATGTCTGCATACAACGTCTGCATACAACGTCTGACACTCGGCCTGACACTCGCTTCCGACGCACGCAACCCCGCACAAGCCTCATCGCCCCGCCCGACTCTTCACGACTTTTCACCACACTTCGCGCTCAATCAGGCTCCGCCGCGTCGCGCTCTGCTTCACCGTCGGCCGCCGGATCCGCGAGCTCTTCAAGCGCCGCGATCGCATCTTCTTCATCCGCGATCGGCGGATCCGCAGGAAGTCGCACGACGTCGAATCGTCCGCGCACGTCGAACCCAAGTGGGTCGACACCCACGAGTCGCGGCGATTCGATTTCGAGTCCCGCGACGGCCGCTGCGGCTGCTTTCAGAAGATCGCTCATCGATGTGTTGATTTCGCGACAGATCTTCGCTTCGACCGGCGCGAGCGCGTTTGGCTCCATCAACACTTGGCCGTCAAACATGTAGCCGCGGAAGCGTGCAGCATCGATCGAAATGCGCGCCCAGCGCACATCTTCAGGTTCGCCGTGATAGATGCGCCATCGATCGCAGAGCGCTGCATGCTCGCCGCGATCTTGAATCTCTTCGAGCGTGATTTGCAAGTGCATCGCGTCGTCGCCTTCGTCCGGTACGAAGAGCGCGTTGTCGAAGGTTCGCAACATCGCGACCATCACCGGCGCGATGAGTGCGCCATCGGGTGCGACCACGATCTTGATCGGTACAAACTCTCCGTCGAACGCGATCGTTCCGGAAAGATGTGCGCGAAGAAATGCACGCGCGGTCAGGATGGCTTGGTTGGAATCAGACATGACGCGCGCCGCAGATTTGCCGCAAGGTTTCGCTCCGCCGAAGGCGCGGATCGTACCGCATGCGTTCACCAACGCGAACGAAAGAGTTCCGACTGTAATTCCGCTTGGCGCAGGAACATCGCTTCGCCATCGACAACAACGGCGCCGCGCGCGCGGGCTTCGCGAAGAAGCGGCGTGTCGCGCGGCGTGTAGACCGTGTCCATGACGACGACCGAGTCATCGAGGTGGACATCGTCGGGAAGCGGTGAACCGCTCGGATCGGGCCCGCCTTGCATGCCTACCGGTGTGCAATTGACAAATGCATGGAAACAGCCGCAGGCGAGCGCGTCGCTGCGACCCGCCACGACCTTTGTCGTGTGTGCACGTCCGTCGGGCAGAATGACGTCTCTGCCGGAGAGCGCGGCCGCGAGCGTTTCCGCTCGTTCGTGGTTGCGATTGAAGACAACCACCGTCGCGCCCGCGAGTGCGAGCCCGCCAGCAACCGCGCGCGCCACGCCGCCCGCGCCGAGGACCGCAATGCGCGCGGAAGAGAGCGTTCGACCTCGGGTTGCAAGCGCAGCCGCGAGGACTTCGACCGCTGCAGGCATGTCGGTGTTCGTCGCGAAGAGGCGCTGGTTTTCCGGCGTTCCATGCGGATGCACGAGGAGTGTGTTCGCCGCGCCAAGCCACGCTGCATGCGCATCGATTGTTCCGCCACGTTCGGTGACGAAGCGGATGAGGTTCTCCTTGTGCGGAATTGTCACACTCGCGCCAGCGAAATCGAGTCGATCATGATCGATGAGTGCACCGAGCGAAGCTTTGAAATGCTCCCACGCATCCGGAACGGGCAGCGGCAGATAGACGCCGTCGTAGTTCGCTTCGGTGAAGCGCGCGTTGTGATACGCGGGCGAACGTGAGTGCGCGACGGGCCAGCCGATCACACCAAAGACGCGCGTCGCGGGGCCGACTGAACCGAAACGATAGAGATCGCGCAGTTCGCGCAGCGTGGGTTGTCCGGGCGCAGTCCCGCTGTTTTCGGCATCTGCGGCGAAGGTGAGAAACCCGCCGAATTTCGGCGCGAGCACGCGACTCATCAAGCCAAACTCGCCCATCAAAAGCGCGATCGTTGGCTTCGAGCGCGACGCAAGCATGTCGAACACTTCGAGATTGTCGCGAATGCTGCGCGCCATCCACGCGACTTTGACGATCGACACCAGCGGGTCGGCTTGCATCTCGGCAACGCGTCGCAGGAGATCTGCGGGGCGACCTGCAAAATCATGCGCACTGCCGATGAGTTTCGTCGTGGGCGCATCTTCTGCGCGCGGCATGAGCGCCGATGCGAGGAGCGCGCGCACGACGTCATTTCCAGAAGCGCCAAGGCTTGCATCATCACTTCGAGCACCTTCGGCGAAGGACGCGTGCTCCAGGTCGATCATGCGCGGAACGTCGCTTGCTTCAGACGCACGGGCGACGCGCGCAAGGAGTGCGAGTCGCGCGTTTTCAGCGAGCGCGCATGTTCCGCCTTCTTCTGCACTGCGCACGGTGACGATCGAAGGAAGCGCGGATTCGCGCACGAGTCGCGCAATCGCCTCGGCAGCTGCAGCGCCTTCGAGACGCGAGGCGATTCCATCGCAGCGCCATTCGACGAGTCGTGCACCGAGCACGCGCGCACGCGCGGCGCGTTCAATGGCCAGTGGGATTTCTTCCGCGGCTTCAACGGGAATCGCGACGCAGAGTAGGCTCATCGAGATGGATCGGCTTTCTTCGATGTCGGGAGCGGAGCACTTGTCGCGCGTTCCGAGACAGCTTTCGGAATCATGCGGCTTGTGAGTGCGTACGGAAGCACGCGGCACCAGAATGCAGCGAACTTGTTGAACGCGCCGGGAACCACCACAGGATCGTTTCGTTCCACGCCGCGCCAACCTGCTTCGACGACAGGCCGAGCCTCTTGCCACATGTACTTCGGCAGTTTCTTCATCTCTTCGCGAACACCAAGGACATCGTGAAACTCGGTGTAGGTGAAGCCTGGGCAAAGCGCTGTGACGTGCACGCCCGTGCCGAGGAGATCCAAGCGAAGCGCGCGGCTCGCTGAAGTCATCATCGATTTGACGGGCGCATAGAGGCTTCCAGCTGGTTCTGGCGCGAGTGACGCGAGGCTCGAAACATTGAGTACGCGCCCGTGTCCACGACGCACCATCGCAGGAAGGAAAAGATGCGTGAGATGCAGCCACGACGTTGTCATCACCGCGATGAAATCTGCGTGCGTCGCCCAATCGGCTTCAAGGAAACTCCCTTTGACCGCGTAGCCAGCGTTGTTCACGAGGACATCGATTTCAAGCCCCGAAGCACGCACGGTGTCGGCGATGCGTCGCGGCGCGGCAGCGTGCGAGAGATCTTCGGCGATCACCATCGCACGCGCGCCGAACCGCTCGCTCACCAATTTCTTCACCTCGACGAGGCGATCTTCGCGTCGCGCAACGAGGACGAGATCGTGGCCCTTTTCCGCGAGGAAAATGGCGTATTCACGACCGATGCCCGCGCTCGCGCCTGTGATGAGCGCGATTGGTCGAGGAGGCATGACAAGGCCGGAACTCGCGGTGGATTGCGCGACCTTTGCAGAATTCGTGAGTTTCACAGACATCAGAACTTCCAACTGAAGAATGCACCGAGGAACGGCGCGGATTCCACATCGACCTTCGCGAGTTCGCGGCCGGCCGAATCATCGATCTGCATTTCACCTGCGAATTGGAAACCGCCGACGAGATCAATGCGTGCCCCGCACTTCGCGCGCATCGTGGCGCGCAACCAAATCGGCAGACCTTCGTCGGTACCGACGCCGCTCGACACCGGCGCGTCGTCTGCCAAACGGAAGCGTCGATAGGTGTAGCGACCACCGAGTGCGACTTCGAATTCTTCCGACAGAATCCAAATCGCTTCAAGGCCTGCGCCGCCAGGAAACGCTTCCGGCCCCGCGAAATTCGACAGGCGGAATTCCTTGCACGGACGCCAATCGATGATGATCTGCGGAACGACGAGTGCGTCATCTTCAATGCGCGATGTCGCGAGTACACCAAGACCGAGCGTGAACTCTTTGCTGAAGGTGTAACTCGCCGCAAGGATGCCGCCGTACGTCGCGCTGTCGCCGACGTCAGCGTCATTTTCTCCCGAGAATTGCAGCAAGAAACGCGCGTTCACGCGCCAGTGATCGTCGAGTTTGAAACTCGCGCCTGGCGTGACAACCACCGACTGCACCGCGTCCCACGGCGTACCACCTGCGGCGGTTGCGAGTGTGCCGCCGCCATCAAACGAGTACCACGAGCCTTCCCACGCGAGTTCCACGTCCCATCGATACGTGTCCTTCGGCGCGGAAGAAATGTTGAGCGAGCCGAAGCCGCGATCGACCGCGACATCGCCACCGCCCGTATCGAAATCTGTCGAGAAGAAGTGCGCGTAACCGCCCGCGAGTACGAAGCGAAGATCATCCTTCGCGGCGTCGACGGCGACGTTCGGCGTCTCCACGCCGCCTGATTCCTGCGCGTTGACAGCGCATGCAAGCGAGAGAGCGGTGAAGACGGCAATTCCGGCGAAGCCAGACGAAGTACGGAGCATGAGAGTTCCTTCAGGGGAGTTTTGCGCGATGTTGGACGCGCGCGAGAAAGGCGCAAATTTTGGCCGAGTGGTTTGGTCTGGTGGTTGATCGAGCGGCGC
>JAIYCA010000044.1 GCA_027488265.1 Planctomycetaceae bacterium | reverse complement strand
TTCAGCATGCGCTCGTAGGCGGTGTTGATCTCGGCGATGCGGATCTCCTTGATGACGCACACGATGTTGTGCTTGCCGCAGAAATCGAGCATCTCCTGCGTTTCGGCGATGCCACCGATGCACGAACCCGCGAGATTGCGGCGTGGGAGGATCAGGCTAAACGCCGCAATCTGTTGCGGGCTCGGCGGAACGCCGACCATGCACATCGTGCCGTCGAGTTTGATGAGCGCCATCAGCGCGTCGAGCGAGTGATCGGCCGACACCGTGTCGATGATGAGGTCGAACGAATTCGCGTGCTTCGCCATCTCGGCTTCGTCCTTCGAGATGACGACTTCGTGTGCGCCAAGACGCAGGCCATCGGCGACCTTCGACGGCGACGTCGTGAAGAGCACGGTGTGTGCGCCGAGTGCGCGCGCGAACTTGACCCCCATGTGGCCGAGTCCGCCGAGTCCGACGATGCCGACCTTCTTGCCAGGGCCCGCGTTCCAATGCTTGAGCGGCGACCACGTCGTGATGCCCGCACAGAGAAGCGGCGCCGCGGCGGCTGGATCGAGGTTCGCGGGCACGCGCAGCGTGTACTTCTCATCGACAACGACGCGCTCGGAGTAGCCGCCGTACGTCATGCCGCCGAGATGCTTGTCTTCGCCGTTGTAGGTGAAGATCGCGCCCGTCATGCAGTATTGCTCGAGGCCTTTCTTGCAGCAATCGCACGTGCGGCACGAATCAACGAGGCAGCCAACCGACGCGAGGTCGCCGACTTTGAACTTCGTGACGTTCGCGCCGACGCGCGTCACGCGGCCGAGGATTTCGTGGCCCGGAACGACCGGGTATTCCGTGAAGCCCCATTCGTTGCGCGCGAAGTGCAGGTCGCTGTGGCAGACGCCGCAGAAGAGGATGTCGATTTCGACGTCGTTCGCGAGCGGCGCACGGCGTTGAATCGCGTGCGGTGCGAGAGCGGAGGTGGGCGACTGAGCGGCGTAGGCGCGCGCGGGTGAAGCGGAGGTGGACATCCCGCGAGTGTAATCGCAGGTGCGATGCTGCTTTGTTAGGATTTTCGCGCGTGCGGCGGAAGTTCGGCAAGAGCCTCGCAGTGAAATTCGCAGTGAAGCTTGCAGTGAAGCTCACCGTGGAGAACGTGAGGCAATCCGCGACACGCGATATTCATCGGGAGGAATGTGATGCAAGTGACAGCGAAACAGCGCGCACTCATCATTGCGCGAGTCTGCGAACGCCTCGCAACCGGGCAATCGCTCAACGATGCGTGCGCGGCGGAAGTCAAAGGCGCAACCGCGCTCAAGACGTCGACGTTCATGTTGTGGGTGCGTCGGTACGGTCGCGCGGGTGGCGCGGGCGCAGACGGCAAAACCGTCGAGCAAGGTGAGCGATCTTCAGTACGAAAAGTTGTTCCCTTCTACGGCATGCGGTCTTCGAAATGCGCGGTACTCGGTGGAAGCGGCGACTGGCTCACACTCGGCGGTGTTGGAACGTCCTTCAGTTCGTATGTTCGAACGCGGCTCATCGCAGAATTCGATGAGAAGAAGGGCATCGAACTTTGCTATCGCTCGAGTTCGTTGACGGCGTGGCTTTCAGATGACGGGCATGTGATGATCACCGACATCGACTCGGGGCTTCGATCGATCGCGGAAATCCGTCGCGCGGTCGACCTTGCTGGCGATCCGCAATATGGAAGTGGTGTTGACCCCGATCAAGCGGCCGACAACGCGCGCGAGGCGTTTCCGTGGTTGCCCGAGGAAATCGTGCGGCCGTCCGCGTGACGTCTTGTGGCTAGGTCTGCGAAGTGCGAGAGTGCGCATCACCGCGCTCTCCTGGTCTCTGCGATTCGCGCCGCAGCCAGTTTGTGCGGCGAACGCAGCGTTCAACGCTTGAGCGAGCGGCTTGGATCGTCCGCGTCGCGTGTTTCTTCGGAGTATTCCTCTTCATCGCCGACCGCTGCAAGCCACACGGATCCGCCGAAGAGTGCGAGTCCAAGGAAGGCGATCAGTGCTCCGATCGCGAGGAAGCGCACCTCGAGCGCGAGTGATGCAAGAAGCGCACCAGCAAGCGCAAGCACGATGACGATGCGTAGGCTGATCGAAAATCCAATTCTCCGCCGCGTGTCGCGGAGACGCTGCTCTTCGGTGCGCTGTTCATGAACGGATTCGCTTGCCGCAACCGCGCTGCGCAAACTGCGACGCTTTCCATAGATTGTGAAAAGTTCGATCACAAGTAGGGCACAGAGAACACTGACACTCGCTCTCACGTGTTCAGAGCGCATGACGAACAGCACCAGCGTCACACACGATGCAATCAAGATGGAAAGGGCGAGGAGTCGATGCGCGGAGCGCCAACGTGAGGGCCTCCGCGAATACCTTTGTGAATGCACCAATCCGCCACTCGGCGGCTTTGAGAGTGTGGTTGATGCACGTTGCAAGGCCATACATCAATGATTGCCTGCTTCGTGTGCGGTTGGACGGGGAAGAGTCCGTGCTTCGTGCTGGCTTTAGTTGCACGCACCCCATGTGTCGAGGAGCAGCGAAAGATCTGCAGCGTTCACCGTGCCGTCGTTGTTCACATCGGCGTCAGTGTTCGCGGTGCCCCACGCTGCAAGCAAGAGCGAGAGATCAGCCGCGTCGACCGCGCCACTTCCGTTGACATCGGAAGGGCACGCGACCGCGCAGGAAATCGCGAGTGAACCGACGCCGCTTGCGCCGTTGTGTCCGCCGACGCGGATCATGTAGCAACGGCCTTGCGTCGCTTCAAACTCGACGCGTGAACTCCAGCCAGAGCAACCAACTCCGTCGTCGTTACATCCAACGAGCATCGTGCCGATCGTGGGCGGGCACGAACATGTTGCGGGGAGTACGCCTGTATACACCGCGAGTTTCGAGTCGAAATCGACCGAGCCGCAGGTCGAAACCGTCACGGTGCCGGAGCACGGAGCGGTGTAGCGGTACCACACGTCTTTGCCGACTTGCGTGTAGCCCGAAGTGTTGCATTCGACAGGAAGCGTGGTTCCGTCGGTGTTCGCCGCGAGTGTTGCGAAGCTATGCGAACCGTTGCCGACAACTGCCGCATTTACGCATGTGTCGTTCGCGGGGGTTGTGTAGAGGTCGAGCGACAGCGTCGCGCTTCCACCGACATCGGCGTTGCGCACTGCTGCGCGAATCATGTAGCAGCGACCCGCAACAACGGAAACGTCGGCCTTCGCGCCGCGGCCGCATGCACTCAACGCGGCTGAACACCCGACGAGCGTGGAGGGCGTCGCCGAGTCGGGGCACCAACACGTCGCGCCCGCGTTCTCGTAGATCGCGACGCGCGAGTCAAACGCGTCGGAGCACATCGTCACACGCAACACGCCCGCAGCACTCGCGGTGTAGCGATACCAACGATCGCGCACGATGGCGCCGCCGCACGCGTCAGCAGGGCCCTCCGAACTCGCGCCGTCCATCGTGAGTGGATAGTCGCCGAGCGTGATTTGACGAGCGCCCGCGCATGTGTCGTTCGGCGCGTCACATGTTGCCCACGCGCGCGAGACGCAGACCGAGTCCCACTCGGTGTTGCAACAGAAGGGGTCGGCCGTGCACACCGTGGTGCAGCAGGCCATGTCGTTGCACGCCGTGGTTGCGTGCACGGTGTAGCAGTTCGGATTGACCGGCGAACCACAGAGGCCTGGCCCCGGCGCCGCAGCGATGCCTTGCGGATTCACAAGCGCGGCGAGCAGCCCCGCGTTTTGAAAGGTTGTGCCGGAATTCGCGCTGGTTTCGGGATTCGCACCCGCGCAGCCGCCGTTTGTGTGAATACCGATCGAGGTCGCGGTGCCGTTGAGCGTCATCGGGCCACCAGAGTTGCCACCCCGTGTGTCGGCTTGATGCCACACAGAGGTGGTGACGGAGTTGAAAATCGCGTAGGGGCCAGTGTGTGTCTGCAACGTCGCGTTCGCAGCACCGGAGTCGCTGCCGTAGCCGCGCACGGTGATGGTGTCGCCCGCGACGGGTGCTGCCGCGAGTCCGATGGCGAAGCTTCCGCCACGTGCCTCTAGCACCGTGTCACCGGTCGCAAGGTTTGGGTAGACGCCGAAGTAGCCCCAGTCATTTCCAATCAAGATAAACGCCGACTGCACCGACGCCGGGTCGATCACGAATTGGCTTTCCACCGGTGGATGCTGCGGTGTGCCGTCGACGAGCGATGGGGGCACATCGAATTCGACGACATCGATTTCTGTGGGATTCAGCGGGAAACAGTGACCCGCGGTGAGCATGCCAAAGTGCTGGCCGCTGAAGAGCCACGCGGTACATCCGATGGGCATCAATCGTCCGACGCGCGCATCGGTGATGGCCGTGCGATCGTCGGTCGTACCGCAAATCGATGCAAGCTCGCCTTCGGTGCGTTCGACCCACATGCCGTCGATGACCACTTCGCTGCCGCCGATTTCGCCAGGATAAAACTCAACGAGAACGCGCCCGCCGTTGAAGTAGGCACTCGTCGATTGCCACTGCGCAAGACTGCGCGCATCGAACCACTGTTCGCTTGCGTCGACGAGCGACGCGATACGAAGGCGCGCGCGATCGTTGTCGACGGCTCCATCGATGAGTCGTGTACCCGCGAGATTGAGTCGAATCCATGCCGCGTTCGTGTCGCCCACGACGGTGCGCCACGCGGGTTGCGCGCCGCGCTTCGGATGCACGGGCACACGCTCGACCAAACCGCTGGACTCACCGCAGTTGAGATACATGCGGCCAAGCGACGGCGGGAATTCAGTATCGGCGAAGGCGGTGCTTCCGACGAAAATCGACGCAGCGCAGATCGTGAGCGCGAGCAGGAGTTGCGGGCTCTTCGAAGCGCGGGCGATGCGACGTTGTTGGAAGTGCAGCATGGATTCCTCGGGCGGGCGACGTCGGTTCGAAACCTACCTCGCGATCTCGCCGGCGGAAGGATTCTTGCGGAATTCGCGGGACGAACGCGAGATTGCACGGGTATACGCGCCGTGGTGCGCCACATTCGCGGACGGAGGGGATGTTTGCAGAGTTGCGTGGCTGCGGTGCGAACGCGGTGGCCTTTCTGCACGGCAGACGCATGTTGGCGCGCGACGCGCGTTTTTGCGTGGCAGATCGCGCGGTTGGATCGCAGATCGCGAGCCAGCTTCGCGCGCGACGGGTTAACGTACTTCGCACGAGCGGTCGCCGATCGCGCGTGAAATCCTGCACTGCACGAGGTACCGATGAGTGAGCAAAATCTTGGCGTCGCGGGCGCGGCGTCATCCCCATCCGCATCCGACATCGCAACCTTGCAGGCGAAGATTCTTGCGTTCGCGGCCGAGCGCGAGTGGCAGCAGTTTCACGATCCGAAGAATCTCGCGATGGCCGTAGCGGTCGAAGCGGGGGAGTTGATGGATCACTTCCGCTGGGTGCGCAGCGAAGAGGCGCGGCGCGTGCTTGACGATGCGCGCACGCGCACGGAAGTCGAAGAGGAAGCGGCCGATGTCGCGATTCTCCTCTTCGAGTTTGCCGCAGTCTGCGGGATTGATCTTGGTGCTGCGATCGAGCGCAAACTCGCGCGCAATGCCGAGCGCTATCCGGTCGCGCTCGCGAAGGGCCGCGCGGTGAAGCACGATCGATTGCGCGAGGGGTGAAACTGAGCTGACGGTGGATCCGACGGTGCACGGCACGTGCCATGCAGTGCCAGGCACTGGGTGGCACGTGCCGTGCACTTTCTGGGAGGCACTGTCTGGCACCGACGTCTCGCACGCGCTTCAAACTCCAGTCCACGTCACCGTCTCTTCTCGCGGGACGTGCCTACGATCCGCGCCCCCAGATGTGCGCACAGATGCGCGCCCAGATGTAACCCACCGCGCAGCACGTGCAGTTCCACAAGCAGTTCCAACAAGCATGATCCACGCGCGACGTCACGCGCGCCTTCTCAGGAAACATCGATGATGAACAACCGCGAAATCGAGGCAGTCGGAGCAATTTGCGTCTTGGCATCACTGGCCGACGGAGCGATGAACGAGCGCGAGCGTGAGCACGTGCGTGCGGCGTTTGAGGGTGCGGGCGCAGGCGATGGAGATACCGCTGGCGAAGGTGGCGAAGCGCGGGCGCTCGCTTCGGCGTATCGGCGCGCGATGTTGAAGCAGACCGACGCTGCCCAGGAGGCGCGAGAGCTCACGAGCCCCGAGGTTCGTCGCTACGCGTTTGAAATGGCGGTTGCGGTGTGTGATGCCGATGGGCGCTGCAGCGATGCGGAACGGCGGTTTCTTGAAACACTCCGCGCGTCGCTTGGGCTCGATGCGAATGAGTCGGCGACGGTCGTCGCCGAGGCAGATCGTCTCGCCGACTTCGAACTCGCAGCCGCGCCAACGACGATGGCCACGACGATGGCCACGACGCCCGCGATGACACCCCCCGCGGCGCCTTCAGCCTCGGCCTCGACCTTATCTTTTGGCACGACGCGCGATGTCTCCGCCGAGGTCGATGGGAGCATTCTGAAGTACGCGATTCTGAACGGCGCGCTCGAGCTTCTTCCGCAAGGGCTCGCGACGATGGCGATCGTGCCGCTCCAGATGAAGATGGTGTACGGCGTCGGAAAGTCCTACGGAGTTTCGCTCGATCGCGGGCATATCAAGGAGTTCATCGCCACGATCGGCGTCGGTATGACGTCGCAAGTTGTCGAGAATTTCGCGCGCGATCTTCTCGGAGGTCTCGCGAAGAAATTCCTCGGGAAAACGGCGGGGAAAGTCGTCAAGACCGCGACGGGCGCCGCGATGAGTTTCGCAACCACGTACGCACTTGGGCAAGTCGCGAAGCAGTACTACGCGGGCGGTCGCAAACTGTCGTCGGTCGATCTGCGCGCGCTGTTTAGCCGCGAGGTCGAGCGCGCGAAGGGCCTCTACACGCAGCATCGACCCGAGATCGAGCAGTCTGCGCGGACGCTCGATGCGAAGCAGGTGCTTGCGATGGTGCGCGGCGGCTGAGCGGGTGGCTCACGCTCCGCGCGGGCGCGCGTCGCGTGACATTCACGAGCGGCGCCGTCCCCAACAACCAAGCCCGCCCAACCGGCCGTGACGCCCGATCAGTGCGACAAGACCTGCGAGCGGAAGCGCACCCGGCGCGGGGATCGACGCGAGGTCGTTGAATCCAATGCCGGGAGTCGTGACCGTTGCAGTAAAGACGCGCGCGCCCGTGGTTGTGTTGATTGAGTAGACGTTCGTTCCTTGCACCCCGAAGAGACCGGTGTTGCCGAACGCAAGTTGAAAGCCCGATGTGCTCATCGACACGATTGCCGGTGCGACTCCGAGTGTGTTGAGATTGAAGCGGCGCAGGCCAGCAACGCCTGTCGTTGATGCGTAGGTGATGCCCGTCGAGGTCGAGGCGATGTCGCCAAAGCCAGCACCCGCCGGAAATGCCGTCGGAAGCGTGACGTTTGTGAACGTCGAACCAAGCGGCGTGCAACGCAGGATCGTGTTCGAGGCACCGTTCGGAATCGCCCAGTAGTTCCCGTTGTAGAACGTGCCCGACAAATACTGCTGATTGACGGTGAGCGCACCAAGCGTTGTTTCAACGCCGCCCGAACCCGTCAGTGCGTTGCGCATGAAGTAGTTCGTGCTGCCGACGCGTCGGATGTAGTAGAACGCGTTGGTTGTCGCGTCGAAGGCGAGGCCGTTGCCACTCGCGCCGCTTGCGGTGAGCGATGGCGTCGACGCGACGAGCGTGGTCGCGCCCGTTGCGGTGTCGATCTGGTAAATGCCCTTGCTCGCGGTCGAGTTGAGGCCGTAGACAAAGTCGGCGTGCGCGTGCGGCGCAGCGAAGTGGCTCGTCGCTGCGAGGAGCGAGGTCGTTGCGGAAAGAGTGAGAAGCGCACGAAGTGCGCCCGATGCGGTGCGACGATTCTTTTGCATGAGGGAAGTCCTTTCGGAAGCGCGTGAAGCGAATGCCTCGCCGCGTTGTGGAACCGAAAGGACTCCGCGAGTGCGTAGGCGATCTCTCACCGACCTATCTGTTCTGGGGAAGACGCCGGATGGGAGAGGGCGGCGGAGAAGTGGCGGAGGCGCAGTGGAGGCGCAGTGGGGGCAGTCAGCAGTGAGGCAGGCAATGCACGACACGTGCCACACAGTGCTTTACACCGTTTGGCACGTGCCGTGATTTGATGTGATGCACCGATGTGATGCGTTGCGACCGAGGTTCACCGGCGTCGGCGCGCGGTGATTCCTGCGAGGCCGAGCAACGCGAGCGCGCCCGGAGCTGGCACCGCGGTGATGTCCATGTACGCTTGGTCGACGAAGCCCGTGTTGTTGCCGATCGAGGCGTTCTGGTAGGCGACTTGATAGACAACCCACGTGGTGTTGACTGGAATCGCCGCGGTGACCGAGGCCGATTCCCACGTATTCGGATTCGCATCGAGGTTGAGCGCGCCGTTCCCTGAGTTTCCAAGCATCGAACCGAAGGTCGAACCGCTGAAGAACATCACATTCACGATCGCGAAGGCGCCGATGTAGCCGCCGTTCGTGTTGAAGAGCGCGCTGGCGTTGACGTTCGCGTTGCCCGAATTGATGAGCGCGGAGTACGACGACACATCGACGGCTTGGAAAGTCTGCGTGTAGGTGAGGCCGTCGTCGGTCATACCGAGCATGCGCGCGCCGGAGGCGGGCGTCACGCCGAGTGCGGGGCCGGTGATGTTGCCAACTTCGATCCCCCAAACATTTTGGAAGCCAGTGAAGTTGTTGAGGACATTGGCCGCCGTCGTGGACGAGAGGCTCTCGAAGCCTGGGTTACTGAGGATGTTCGCCGAGGCGCCGCTCGTTGTGAGGAGTGCGGAGGCGGCGAGCGCCGAGAGCGAGAGGAGAGATGTGCGCGAGAGGGTGTTCAGATTCTTCATGGGAGTACATTCCGCCGCGCGTGTGTGCGTGTTGCCCGGAGATTCAGGTTGTGATTCGGGTTGCGAGTCGGGTTGCGAGTTGCGTGTCTGTGTGCGACTCAGGTCGCGCGGCACAAGCACTCCGCTGACAGCGGTGCGTTCTCGCAGCGGTCACGCGGTTTCGCCGCGGTATGGGGCATTGACCCCGCGTGCGGTGGCTTGCATCGAGTGGGGCAGGCAGTGCACGGCACACTGTCTGGCATCGATGCTCGGCGTTTCGCTTCGAGCGTTCGACGAACGCCGATCTATCCGCGCTTTATCAGCGTGGATGGCATGAATCCATCCGCCGTTGGCAACCGTCGCTCGAGTGTCGGATTCCGTGCAACGATCAATTCGCGCAGGAAGATCCAGTCGACGGTAACTTTCGCGCGCGAGACAAGGTTGTTGCGAAGCCAGCCCGCCGTCTTGAGCGCGTGATGCGCCTTGAGATGCGCGAGCGTGACCGGCGAAGCAAGTTGCGCGACACGCACGAGTTGCGCTCTCCATTCGCGTTCGCGTGCGTTCCACGAAAATCCGCCCTTTGGCGCGCGATCAACACGCACCGACGAGTCGATGCGGAAGATGTCTCCAATCTCTCGCCTCGGTGTCGAGTGATAGAAGATGACGAGGTCGCCCTCATGTGCCTGACTTGCGACCGTCCACTCCACGCGGCGCGAAACCTTGGTGAGCTTCGACGAAAATCGTTCCTTCGTATCGTCGCTCACCGGCTGCAGCCACACGTTGAAACCGAGTCCGTATTCACGGCGCAACTCAATCACAGTGATGTGTTCGGGGCACTCTGCCCAATCGTGTTCCCAGCAGACGATCCAGTCGAAACTGTTGCGGTTTCGGCGTCGTTTGCGGAAGTCGCTTGATCGGAACTCCATCGCGATACGCCGCGTGGCGTTCTTGCCACCAGCCTTCACGAGCGCGACGCAGTCGGGGTGCGGCGACTCGATCGACTGGATCCGCACACGGTTTTTCTGCGCCCATTCCGCGAAGAGGAGCATCACGCCCATCTCGTTGACGGGGGCTGCATCCATGATCGAATTTGTCAGCCGCTCTGGGGTTTCGCGCATCGATGCACTGTAACGATCGTGCGCGGGATCGATGGTGTTGACATAATCGCGACATGGAAGGCTCTCCAAGTTCGCCGTACCCCGCATCCACGCCCGCGATTGCATTTCTCTATCTCGCGACGATCGTGACGGTCGAAGAGGACGGTGTTTGGAAGCCAGCGCATGAAGTCGCGCGAACGCGCGGAACGCTGCACATCATCACCGCGTGGAACCCAGGCGACGAGCGGCCCACCCGCGAGGAGAACGACCGCGCAAACGCAGCGCTGCACGCCGATCTCGTGGCGCGCGGACTCACGCCATTTCCCGCGCTCGGCAGCGATCCGAACTCAAGCCACGCGGAAGAGAGTTGGGCCGTCACCGGCCTCGACGACGCGACCACACGCGCACTAGGCGCGACGTACGGACAGATCGGCGTCTTCCGCATCACGCACGACCGTCAAACCGTCCTCGCGTGCTTCGATGATTGGCAAGTCGCGCGTGGGGTGTGAGGAGAGTTCTAAAGCACTCGCGGTCGATCCAAACCCGCGTGCAACGGCCGTGACGCGAATGCTCGAAGCACCAAGAACGACGACTTCTGAAGTTCAAGCCGCCCGAATCTGGAGCTTGAGCCAGTCCATGATTCTGAGGAACTCCTCGAGCGCTTTCGGGGCGGCGAGTTCGGAAAGTGGAAATGACGGCTGAGCGCTCGCGCGATCGAGGTCGAGCTGCACTTTCAGAATTCCATTGAGACGCCGTAGGAGTTCTTCGCGCGCGGCCTGTGTTTTCATGCCGCCCCCGCGGTTCGCGAGGTGATCGAGCTGAAGCTTGACCCGTCCATCGATATTGATCGCGATGGGCCACACCATTTTGCCACCGAGTGCGAACTCTGGGACAAACGAGCCGCTCTTCGAGTTCGTGAATCCGATGAGGACTTGGTTCTCATCACACCACCGCATCACTGCGGTAATGGAATCGGTAGCAGCCTTGCCGTGGTGCTCTTGGATCGTGTCGCAGAAGGACTCCTTGTCCCAAGTAACCCGATCCGGGTTTGCCGATTGCCGTTTATCCAACGCGCGCGTCGTGAGCCCTACAACACGTGGAACGAGAATATTGATCGACCCGTTGCTGTACTGACGCAATTCCACCCCAACGACCTCAATCTCGGCGAAGCGCTCGTTCAGAAACTCAATCATTCGAATGAGCTGTGGCGGAAGTTCGTCCGCGAGGAAGACTAGGCGAATGCGGCTCGCCTGAAGCGACTCCTCGACCGACTTCCAGAATGCATCGACTTCGCTCTCACCTGTGGATTCGCGCGACGAATGATCGGTGGCTTGACCGGTTGTTTCTATTAGGACTGCATCCGTATCGATACTCTTGCGGGTCGACTGCAGAAGCTCAACGATCTTGGCCTGTGAACCGTGGGTTTCGTTAAACCAATCGCGCAGCGTATTTGCATTCCATGACTTTGCGCAGTTCGCGGCGTACTCGATCACTTGTCCAACGACTTCGCGTCGCACTTGCGAGTTTCTCCCTCGCTTGACCTCGACAAGTGTCGGCGTTCCATGCTGGTCGATGAAAAGGTGATCGAGGCTCCAACGAGACTCGCGGCCATCAGGAGTCCGGATCCCCGCCTCACGTTTCACGAGCAGGAATTGCAACGCGTCGCTCGGATTCAACTGATCGCCCGCGAGAAGCTCCGGGTCCCTCGCAAGGAGCTCCTGTAGATCCGCCTCCTGCGCGAAGGGCGTCGCAAACAAAGGAGCCATGTTTCCATCGCGTGATACGACGTGGATCTTGGGAGACATGGAGTGGAGTTTATGAGAGCGCGACGCGGGACAGGGATGGTGGGCACGCTAGCGAGGGTCTAGCGTGGGATAACTGCCTGCGACACGCAAGTGGGATTTGTTCAGACTCGGCCAAAGCGATGAGCGATCTTTTCGTCGATACCGGCACTTCCAAACCGAAGGGTATGGAAGACGCGGTGGTGCTCGCTCTGATTTGTGTGAACTCAGCAGTAGATCCGCTGCGAAAGGATCTTGGTGCTTGTGAACGTAGAGAAAGCTCGCGCTGTCTTCTGTCTTGGTCCTCTCAAGCGCCCCAAAACTTCTCGAGAGTTCCGTCGACGCTGTTGGCCGCGCTAATTTGTCTTCAACTCTTTGCTTCGGTGATTTTTTGTACACCGTGAATGATAAAATATCGTTGTGATAACAGTCATTTACATTCTCGGCTTTGTGCTTATTGCAGCATTTGGGTTCGCGGCGTTTGCGGTCGCAAGTGATGTACTTGGAGCTCAACGAACCAAGAGTTGGTTGAAGAGGATCCCTGGCCGCCTCCTACGGGCAAGCATTGGCTTCTGCATTGGGGTGCTAAAAGGACTTTGGGAGTCCGGATCGAGCGATACGACGCAGCCGTCAGTGCGGCCACGACA
>JAIYCA010000196.1 GCA_027488265.1 Planctomycetaceae bacterium | reverse complement strand
CATGAAGAAGATTGCCCTCGTTGCCGGCCTCGCCGCCGCTGTCGCCGGAACTGCTTCGGCCGACGTCACCGTCACCTTCACCAACCAGACCTGGACTGGTTTCAACTTCACCGACCTGAGCGCTGCCTACGGCGGCTTCTCGGGCACCCTGACCGGCGTCTCGGTCAACGCGACCCTGAACGCCTCGACCAACTTCACCTACGCCGACGACCTCTGCGTCTACGTCGACGTCGCCCCGCTGGGGACCGGCGGCCTCCTGCAGGTCGGTGGCTTCAGCAACCTGAGCGCCACGCAGCGCCTCTCGTGGGCCAACGGCGGCTCCAGCGCCCCCGGCACCACCGTGATCGACTCGAAGTCGGTCAACCCGATCGTGTTCAGCGGCTCGGCTGCTGACCCGATCATCTGGCTCGGCAACGGCTACGGCGCCGCGGGTACGTCGGGCACCTTTACCGGCTCGATCACCCTCATCGGCGTCAACGCCGTTCCGGCTCCAGGCGCGATCGCGCTCCTCGGCCTCGCTGGCCTCGCTGGCCGTCGTCGTCGCTGAGTCGACACGGTTGACAGATATTCACTCCTCACCGGAGCGCTCGAGAATTCACTTCTCCCGCTTTGTTTGAGATGAGTCGAAAAGCATCGCGTGGGCGGTCCGTTTGGATCGCCCACGCTGCTTTTTGCCGAACTTCTGTGGGAATCTCGACTCGGAGGAGATTCGGCTGGCCGCGTGTTTCGATGGTCGCGAGCGCGGGAGTCGTGATGAAACGCCCGGGCTTCGCCGCGTGGCAACGAAGCTTGCGAGAGACGGCTTCTGACGTCGTTCGCGGCTTCTCGTAGCATGGCGCCATGCCCGCACGGATCGCGAAGCGCCTTCTCGTCATCGGTTGGGATGCCGCCGATTGGATTCTGATCAACCGCCTCTTCGCCGCGGGCAAGATGCCCGTGCTGCGCAGGTTGGTTGAGGCGGGTGCGCGTGCCGATCTTGGCACGTTGGAGCCGAAACTCTCGCCCCTCTTGTGGTCTTCGATCGCTACGGGCAAGACCGCGGACAAGCACGGCATTCTCAATTTCGTCGAGCCGAAGCCTGATGGCAGCGGCCTCCGCGTGTCGACGTCCACGTCGCGAAAGACGAAGGCGCTCTGGAACATCCTTTCGCAGAACGGTCTCTCGACGCACGTCGTCGGCTGGTATGCGTCACATCCCGCGGAGCCGATCAAGGGCAGTGTGGTGACGAATCTGTTGCAGGAGGGCGAGCCAGCGAGCGAGGGCGCCGCGTGGCCTTTGGTCGCGGGCACCGTCCATCCCGCATCGCGTGAAGACGCCATCGCTGCAAGTCGACAGCGCGCGCGCGCGTTTCCGCGCGACACGCTCAAGGCGCTTTTGCCGAAGCTTGATGAAGTAGGCGTTGGCGACGAGCGCGTGCAAACGCTCGTCAAGCTGATGTCGTATGCCGCGAGCATCGAGCGCGCGGCGATCGCGCAGTTGAAGTCGGGTGGCGCGTGGGACGCGGCGATGGTCTTCTTTGACGCGATCGACACGGTCGGCCACCACTTCATGCAGTTTGTCGCGCCGAAGATGGCGCATGTCACCGAGCGCGAGCAGCGTTTCTTTGGTGGCGTGATGGACGCGGTCTACGAATGGCACGATGCCGCGCTTGGTCGCCTCCTCGAAGCCGCAGGACCCGATACGACGGTGATGCTCCTCTCCGATCACGGATTCCACAGCGATCATTTGCGCCCAAATCTCAGCGATTTGCCGCCGGAACGGCGCATGGAACTTGAGTCAAGCTGGCATCGCCCACAAGGTGTGCTCGTGTTGTCGGGGCCGGGCATCAAGAAGGGCGCCGAGATCGCTTCGCCGACGATTCTCGATCTCGCGCCGACAGCGCTGGCACTCATGGGCCTTCCTGCTGGTGAGGATTTCGACGGACGCGTGCTCGCCGAAGCGATCACGGGCGAGGTGCCTACACGTATTGCATCGTGGGATTCGATCGATGCGGCCGCGGGCGAGACGGCAGGTTTGCATCCCGCCGATCTTCGACAAGATGTCTTCGAGGCAGCAGACGCGATCAAGCAACTCGTCGATCTCGGGTACATGGCCGCGCTTCCCGAAAATGTGCAAGGTCAACTCGATCTCGTGCGCCGCGAGAGCCTTTTCAACTTGGCCGTCGCGTTGATGTCGCGGCGTCGTGGCCACGAAGCGATTTCACACTTTGAGCGTCTCGTCGCGGAGCGGCCGCACGAATCGCGTTACGCGCTGCTTCTTGCGAACTGCTTGATTGGTGCGGGGCGCGCGCGCGAGGCGGCCGACTGCATGGCGAAGTTGCTCGAGCACGACTCAAAAAACCTCGAAGCGCAGTTGTTACGGGCAGGTGCGTTGGCGCTTGCGGGCGATGACAGTGGAGCGCGCGCGCAACTCGATCCTGTCGAGCGCGCGGTGCGTACGCGGCCAGAACTTGCGCTTGCACTTGGTGGTGTGCTCGGTGCGTGTGGGCGATTCGCCGATGCGCGAAGCTACTTCGAACAAGCGAAGGCGCGGAATCCGCGCGACGCCGCCGCGCACATCGGTCTCGCGCGCATGCAACTCGCGCTCGGTGGTTTCGAGCCGGCGGCCGAACACGCGCTCGATGCGCTCGAAATTTCGCAAGCCTTGCCCGAGGCGCATCTCATTCTTGGCGCGGCGCTCGCCTGGTACGGCGACGAAGAAAACGCGAAGAAAAGCCTGGGTTTTGCGCTCATGCATGACGCGGGCATGTTGGACGCGCATCGATGGATGGCGGCTCTTCACGCGAAATCGGGCTATGTGGCGTACGAAGGCGACGCGCGCGCCGAAGTCGAGCGATTGCTCGCAACCGTGCCCGCAGGTACTCGGCCGAAGGACATGCCGTTTGGGCCCGCGGCGTTCGCGGCGAAGCACGGCATTGATCCTGTTTGAAATGCGCGCGTTTGCACGAAACTGCGCGCGGCGAAAGCTGTGGTCACGCGCGGTTGCGGTGAAGCGACGGATCGACCGCGCCGCTCATGGCGTCAACATCGAGCGTGAGACCGTTGGATGCCTGCAGAAAATCTGCAATACGCGCTGCTTGCGCACGTGCGTCGTGGATGAGGTCCGCGTGCCGCACCGCGAGCACGCTGAAGTTTGGCCGCGCCGCCAACCATGCGTGCACTTGCGCGAGTTGCTGCGTGTAGATCGCGGCAAGTCGATCGGGTGGAAGTCCGCCGCCCGATTTTCCGCTGCGCGCGAGCATGGTCGACTGACTCTTCACAACTTCACGTACGTCGCGGTCGAGAAACACCACGCGATACGCGCGATCGTCGGGGAGTTCTGGCACGAGCATGTGAATCACCTTGACGACCTTGCCGCGCGCGTCATCAAGCCACGCTTTGTCGGTGCGCAGAGATTTCACCCGTTCGAACTCGAAGTAGCCACGCGGATTGTCGTCGTCGGCGGTGCGAACGCCGTCGGT
>JAIYCA010000282.1 GCA_027488265.1 Planctomycetaceae bacterium | reverse complement strand
GACGAAACTCTCGCCGAGGTAGTCGATCTCATGTCGCGCGACGAACCACATGCGGCCGTCGCGCGCGACCGTCTCTCGCGCGGCACCCGCGTGTGCACCGTGGAGTTCTGCGATGCGATCGATCCAGCCGAGGATCACGATGTTGTTCGCATGCGGAACAAGCGCGCTGACTTCGTCTTCACGAACACGATGCGCGCAGGCGAAGATGCTCGGCGCATTCGCAGCATCAGCGGCGCCTTCGCTCGTTGCGTTTCGCTCTTTGTGCGCGAGCATTTCCGCGCGCAGTGCTGCGGGAATCTCATCAGGTGCAAGTTGTCGCCAAATTGGTTCCATCGCGTTCTTCCATCGCGTTCTTCCATCGCGCTTCTTCCGTCGCGCTTCTTCCGTCGCGTTTCTCTTCTCGCGTCGATCGCCTTTCGAGGCTTCAACGTGGAAAGGTAACGCGTCGCTCCGCCAGAGGTACGATGCGATGATGGCTCTGCCAGAACTCGAACCTCACGGCGCAGGCGGCCCGCGGCCTGTCCACCTCGATGTCGCGCGCGATCGCGGCGTCACGATTCGTTGGGATGACGGGAAACACGCGTTTCTCGATGTCCGCACGTTGCGTCGGCAATCGCCGTCGGCCGATGCGCGCGAACTCCGCTCCTCGATGGAGCGGAACCCATTCACCGTGCTGCCATCGTCCGCGAGCGCGTCGGCGGGCACGCTTGCGATTACTGCGGTCGAGCCGATTGGTCACTACGCCGTACGCATTCGCTTCAGCGACGGCCACGACACGGGCATCTACTCGTGGAAGTACCTGCGGGAACTCTGCGAGAACCACGGAAAACCCGCTGATTCCGCCAAGCCTTCATGACGAGTCTGCTCGGGCGCGGCGCGTTACACTTTGCGCCCCATGAGCTCAGCCGCCGCCGGAAGTCCTGCCAGCACTGCATCGACCGTGAAGCCTGCGTTCCACAAGGATGGATTCCACGCGGGCGATTTTCTGATGGAGCGCGTCGCGCGCGTCGGAAGCGCCACCTGCGTCGGCCTCGACCCAGTTGTCGAGCGTTTGCCCGACGCGATTCGCCCCGCAAGCGCAAGCAAAGGCGCGGGTGCGAGCACGTCGAACACCGACTTCACCGCCTGCGCCGCCGCGATCGAACAGTTCTCACTCGGCGTCATCGAATCGGTCGCCGCCGACACCGCCGCCGTCAAGATCCAAGCCGCCTGCTACGAGCGCTACGGCCCCGAGGGTTACGCCGCAATGTGGCGCGTCCTTGCCGCGGCGCGCGCGTCGGGGCTCGCGGTCGTCCTCGACTTTAAGCGCGGCGACATCGGGATCTCTGCCGAGCACTACGCCGCGAGTGCCCGCGCTTCCGGCGCGCATTGGACGACGATCAGCCCGTATCTCGGCGCCGACGGCATCCTGCCGTTCCTCGCTGAGGGCTTCGGCTCGTTCGCGCTTGTACGCACGAGCAATCCGTCGGGCGACGCGCTGCAGGCGCAGCCGATGGCCGATGGAAGTTCGGTCGCGCTTCGCGTGGCGCGCATGATCGACGAACTCGGCCGCCCAACGGTCGGAGCGTCGGGCTATTCGACGCTTGGTGCCGTGGTCGGTGCGACGAAACGCGATGAAATCGCGGCACTGCGCGCGGCGATGCCGCACACGATCTTCCTCGTGCCGGGCTACGGCGCGCAAGGCGGCACCGCCGACGACGTGCGCGCGTGCTTCACGAAGTGCGCCGATGGTCGCGCGCGCGGCGCGCTCATCACCGCGAGTCGTTCGGTGATCTACCCGAAGGCTGCGCCGGGCACCCCGTGGCAATCCGCGATTCGCGACGCCGCGCGCGCGTTCGCCGATGAAATCCGTGCGATTACAGGCTGAGTCCACATGTCGCCGAAGAGCCTCATCCTTCCATTGATCCTCGTCGTGCTCGCCGCACTTCCGCTCGCGTTGCGCGAGTCGGGTGAAGCGCGCGGCGACGCGCAGCATCGCGTCATCATCTACACGCCACACAACGAGCAGATTCGCAGTGAATTCAGTCGCGCGTTCGCTTCGTGGCACGCGCGCGAATACGGCGAACCGGCTGAAGTCGTGTGGAACACGCCAGGCGGAACGAGCGAGATTCGCCGCATTCTCGAGGCAAACGCCGAGGCGGCACTTCGCGACAATCGACCGATCGGCGGCAACGCAGATCTTGTCTTCGGCGGCGGAAGTTACGAATACGGACAACTGAAGCGTGAGCTCGCCGTGCCAGTTGGCAGCGGTGAAGAGAAGCGCACCGGGCGCGTGCTTGAGAAAGTTGCGTTCGACCCCGCGTGGCTCGCAGAGATGTACGGCGAGAACACCATCGGCGACAACACGCTCTATGACCCCGAGGGCTACTGGTTTGGCGCGGCGCTTTCCGGTTTCGGCATCGTCTACAACCGCGACAACCTCGCGAAACTCGGCCTTCCCGAACCCACGCGTTGGGAAGACCTCGCCGACGCGCGGCTCGCGGGGCAAGTCACGCTCGTGAATCCCGCGCAATCGGGTTCGGTGACGACCGCGCTCGAAGCGATCATTCAGCGTCTTGGTTGGAAGAAGGGTTGGCAGATCATCCAGCGCATGAGCGCGAATGCGCGCAGCGTCGCGTCGAGTGCGCCGAAGGTGCCGCTTGACGTGAGTTCGGGCGACAGCGCCGCGGGGCCGTGCATCGATTTCTACGGGCGCTATCAAGCGCAGGCGATTCGTGACGCGGGCGATGATGATCGTCTCGGCTACATCGATCCGAAGGGCGAAACCGTGATCGACCCCGATCCGATTGCCCTTCTTTCGAACGCGCCGCATCGCGAGACGGCCGAGCGCTTCATTCGCTTCGCGCTTTCCGACGAAGGTCAGGCGTTGTGGCAGTTCCGCGCGAAAAGGCGCGCCGAGGGTGAACTCGGCCCCGAGCGCTTCGAACTCCGCCGCATGCCGATTCGCCGCGACTTCATCGCGCGCGAGCGTGCAAACTTCATCGACGACGTCGATCCCTTCACGCTCGCGAGTGCGGTGCCTGATCAAGACAAGAACGCGCGCGCCTTCATCGCGCCGCTCTTCAGCGCGATGTGCGCCGATCGCCGCGACGAACTCGATCGTGCGTGGAAGGCGATTCGCACACACCCCGCATATCCGCGCGATCGCGCGCTCGTCACCGCCGACGATGTCACCGACCCGACGTTGAAGTCGATGCTCGAGAAGTTCGACGCGATGCCGGTGGTCGCGGGCCCCGAAGGCAAGATGTTTGACATCGCGACGCGTGAAGGCCGCGCGGCGGTGCGCGACGGCTACTTGAAGGGCAAATGGAAAGACGCGGGGCTCTGGCCTGCCGGTGCATCGAGCGCGGATGAATTGCGCCGACTCTTCGGCCGCTTCTACAGCGCGCAATATGCGGAGATCGCAGCGTCGAGCGCGGGTGACGCATGAACAAAGTAGTCGCGAGTGCTGCGGTCGCCATTCTGTCGGTCGGCGACGAACTCATCCTCGGACAGATCGAGGACACAAATGCGTCGTGGCTTGCCCGCGCGTTGCAGGCGATCGGCCGCATGCCCGGCGAACGTCGCACGGTGGGTGATGATCGCGCCGCGCTCGCCGATGCGTTGCGCGCGCTTGCGTCGACGCACGCGGCGGTGATCGTGTCTGGTGGACTTGGCCCGACGCTTGACGATCTCACGCGCGAGGCGCTTCTTGACGTGGTGGCTCGAGGCGAAGAACTCGTTTCCGACGAAAGCGGCGTTGAACATCTCCGCGGCTGGTTCGAAAAGCGGGGACGTCCGATGCCCGTGTCGAACTTGCGTCAAGCATTGCGGCCTGCGAGCGCGCGCCTGATTCCAAATCCACATGGAACCGCGCCGGGGATCGCTGCCGATTTTGCCCGCGATGGCAACCGCTGCCACATCTTCTGCCTGCCCGGCCCGCCGAACGAGATGAAGCCGATGTTCGACGCGTTCGTGGCGCCCGTCTTGCGCGATGATTCAAACATCGTCGCGACCGCGGCGCTCCACTCGATTGGACTCGGCGAAAGTACGCTCGCAGAACGCCTCGGCGACTTGATGGAGCGCGGTCGCGAGCCTTCCGTCGGTACGACCGCCAGCGACGGCATCGTCTCGATTCGAGTGCGCGCGACGGGTGCGCACGACGCTGCGCGTGCAGCGCTCGATGCAACCGTCGACGAATGTCTCAAGCGCGCGGGCAACATCGTTTACGGGCGCGACGGCGAACCGCTCGCCGCGGTCGTCGGTCGCATGCTTGTCGAACGCGGGCTCACGATTTCGACGGCGGAAAGTTGCACGGGCGGACTTCTCGGCGCCTTCATCACGGAGGTCGCGGGCTCAAGCGCGTGGTTCATGGGCGGCGCGATCACGTACGCAAACGAACGGAAGACGAGCGACCTCGGCGTCGCGCCCGCGACGATCGAAGCGTACGGCGCGGTGAGCCACGAAACCGCAATCGAGATGGCGCGCGGCGCACTCGCGCGCTTCAACACCGACATCGCGATTGCGACAACGGGTGTCGCCGGACCAAGCGGTGGCAGCGAAGTGAAGCCCGTCGGCACGGTGTACGTCGCGGTCGCGCTGCGCGGGACGGCGAGGACGGCCGCGCCGGTCATGGGCGTCAGGCGATGAAGGCGGCGGGCTTGCGGGCGAAGTGGTGGTG
>JAIYCA010000071.1 GCA_027488265.1 Planctomycetaceae bacterium | reverse complement strand
GCTTCCTTCGACTTTCGTCAACTGCGTGCCTTCACCACTCACGGCTCGCTTGAGGAAGCGACCAATCCCGTGTTCAAGCACGCCTTCACGCGTGAACTTCATCGCTCCAAGGTAGGCGACCATCGATCCCGTCTTGGTCCAGACGTTGCCTTGCAGGTTGATCTCGAGCAAGCGTTCGCTCTCGAGTTCAAAGAGGCCTTGGCCACGATCACGTTGCGAGCGGGTTTCAACGAAATCCGAAATGCTGTAGCGTCCCATGGGGCGGGAGAATAGCCAGCGCGGCGATGTCGGACACGGCAGATTTGCACCGAGCACCCCGTCGGAATCGCGCGCCGACCGAAGACGCCTCACACGCCGCCGCTCAAACCAATCGTGATCTCCACGAACGGCCGCACCGGTCCGTTGCCCATGCCTGGGCACGGCGTGCGCCGCTTTGTGTCTTCCCATGTCTCCGGGCTCTCGACGACTTCCGGCCACCATGGCCACGTGCGGCATTGGGTGGGGCGCGCCTTGTAGATCCCACAGACCGCTTTGCCCGGTCGCGAGTCGCGGTCGAGGAACACGCAGTCGTGTTTCCCGTCGCGCACAAGTTCTTTGAGCGAACGTCGCGCACCGATGCGCCGCGTGTACTGCTCGAGAAACCGCTCGGTTGAGAGGCCCACCGCACGGGCCATGGCGTCGGCCTCGTCTGGCGTGAACCAGACGGCGCCTGGGCCACCGGAACAACAGTTGCCGCACTGCGTGCACTCAAAGCGCAATCCGCCCGCGTACCACGGCGCGTCGTCACCAGAGTGCGCGTGCGGATCAGTTGTTGGCACTGTCGCCCTCCGGTGGCGAAGCATCGTTCGAGCCCCCGTTTGTACCCCCGTTTGTACCCCATGGCTCGATGTCGAGTTCATGCACGGCAGCGCGTCGTCGCGTTGGCGGGATGTTCGCAAGCGACGCGGGGCGATCGTCGTAGGCCACACGATCCATCGTGTAGATCGATTCAAAGACCCACTCCGGATGATCGAGCAGCGCGTCCTCGAGCAATTCCTCTGCTTGCGCGAGGCTGCCCGCGGTCATCCAAACCGTGATGTAGGCGCCGCGATCAGGTTCGCCCTCGGCACTTTGCGCGAGCACAATCGCATGCCAAAGCGTCATGCCCAAGTGACGCCCCGCTTCATCGACGTTCGTTTCACGATCGACGTTGAGCTCAAGCAGCCACTTCTCGCGCATCACAAGCAGCAACTCGTCCATGTCGGGCGAGTGATCGTCGACCATCTCGAGGACGTCGCGCGTCACGAGGCCTTCGTCGCCGTGTGTGTCGGGCATCTCTTCGTCCCACGTTGCCGAAACCTCCTGCAAACCGTGTTCGGCAAGCATGCTCTCGACGGTTTCGCGCATTTCGACCGGCACCGAGATGAGCAGCCCCTTCCAACTGTCGACGAAAATGTCGACCCACGGGTCTTCCGCATTCGCGCCAACTCCGATGCTCACGTCTTCGAGCAAAACATCCTCGTACTCGTACCACGTGCGGAGAAACTCAACGAGCGGCATGGGCTCTTCGCCGAGATACGTGTCGATCGTGCGGTAGGCATCGCGCGAACCGATCTCGACAACTGGCGTGACTTCCTTCGGCAAGAGGTTGAACGCGGCGTCTACGAGCGGACGAAGGCGTTCGTGGCTCACGACCGCGTGAAAGACGTAGGTGTCCGGTTCTTCTTCCGTGCCTTCCTGAAAGCGCGTGGTGTAGCCCTGGACGGGCTCCTTTAGGCTCGTCTCCGCAACCCCAAGTGGGAGTTGATACGAGCCGAGCGCACGTCGCTCAAGCGTTCCAGACAGGCGGAAATCACGCATGGGGCCATCCTAGCGGATCGGCCTCGCGGGACGAACGCGAACAGCTGCAATCTGCGGGTTCGTGCGCATTCGAGCGCATTCGAGCGCACTCATTCGCCAAGATACGAGGCGAGCACACGCGGATCGACAAGGAGTTTCTGCGCATCGTCCGAGAGCGTGATGCGCCCCGTTTCAAGGACGTAGCCGCGGTGTGCCAAACGCAACGCAGCGCGCGCATTCTGTTCGACGAGCAAGATCGTCAAGCCGCTGCGATTGAGTTCTTTCACCGCCTCGAAGATGCGCGCGACGAGCAGCGGCGCGATACCCATCGACGGCTCGTCCATCATCAACAGTCGCGGCTTCGAAAGAATCGCGCGACCGATCGCAAGCATCTGCTGTTCACCGCCCGAGAGCGTTCCGCCCAGTTGCGACGAGCGCTTCTTGAGGATGTCGAAGAGTTCGTAGACGTGCGCGAGATCCTTTTGAACACCCGCGGGGTCGTTGCGGGTGTACGCGCCCATCATGAGGTTCTCGAGCACGGTCATGCGCGGGAAGATGCGGCGTCCTTCGGGAACCTGGACGAGGCCGCGTGGCACGAGCAAGTCCGCACGAACACCCCCGCCCACCTGCGCGATGCGCTCGCCCGCGAACGTAATCTCACCTGCACGCAGCGGCACCACGCCCGATGCGCACATCAAGGTCGTCGATTTGCCCGCGCCGTTGCCGCCGATGAGCGTGACGATTTCGCCTTCACGGACTTCAAGCGAAACTTCGTGCAACACTTCGACCGAGCCGTAGCCCGCGACGATTCCTTTGATTTCTAAGAGCGGCGCACCCGAACTCATCCGAGTTCCTCCTTGCCGAGATACGCCTCGATACAGCGCGGATCGTTGCGGATTTCTTCGGGTGTGCCTTCCGCGATCTTCTCGCCGTACTGCAGCACGTGAATGCGGTCAGAGATCCCCATCACGACGCGCATGTGGTGTTCGATGAGGACAACCGTGGTGCCTGCTTCGCGGATCGCGCGAATCAGTCGCATGAGATCGACGGTCTCCGTCGGGTTCATGCCCGCGGCGGGCTCATCGAGCAGAATGACCGCTGGCTTCGAAGCGAGCGCACGCGCGATTTCGAGTCGACGCTGATGTCCGTACGGCAAATTCGCGGCCGCCGTCTCGGCGCGATCAGCGAGGCCGACGAACTTCAGCAAACCAAGCGCATCTTGGCGCGCTTTGCCTCGCTCGCGCAGAGCCGAAGGTAGCGCGAAGAGCGCACCGAGGAATCCCGTCGAGAGACGGCGATCCATGCCGACGACCACATTTTCAACAAGCGAAAGCTCGGGGAAGAGACGGATGTTTTGGAACGTTCGCGCGACACCCGCGCTGGCGATCACGTCCGGCGTACGACGCGTGCGCGACCAAATGACAAAGCGCCCTGCACCGCCAAGAAGCGCGCCGACAAGGAGCGGCAGCCACGTCCCGAAGAAGCCGCCGCCAAAGAACGTGCTGAAGAAGTCAGCGATCGCCTTCATCCAAGGGAATGGCTGCTGGAAGACGTAGTTGTCGATGATCGCACTTTGCCAAAGCGTTTCGACGCGCACGAGGACCGCGAGGAAAATCGCGGTTGACAGCGCCGTCGCCCCAACGCCGAACATGACGCGCGGTGTCCACGCGCGCTGCGGATCGCGCCCCGCCACGAGCACGCGGCCCTCCGTTGGTTCATAGACGCCCGTGATCGCGTTGAAGAGCGTCGTTTTTCCTGCACCGTTCGGCCCGATGACCGCGGTGATCGAACCCGACTTCACTTCGACAGAGACGTCCTTGACGGCCGTCAGCCCGCCGAAGCGCATGGTGACGCTCTCGACCGAAATCAACGACGGCGCGGCAGATGTCGCAGTGGCAGAAGCAGAAGCGGCGCTCACTTCTTCACCGCCTTTCGGGTGTGCACGATGCCGTCTGGTCGGAAGCGCATCATCAAGACGAGCGCGAGGCCGAAGATGAGGTACTTGTAGTTGTCGGGCGACGAGAGCACGTTCTCCGTCGAACCGATTCCGGCGCGCTGCATCGCTTGCGTGAGCGCGGGGAGCACCACGTTGCTCAGGCCGACCATCACGATCGCGCCGAGCACCACACCCGTGATCGAGCCGATGCCACCAACGATCACGATGCACAGCGCCAAGATCGACACTTGGAAGTCGTAGTTCGCGGGTTCGCCGGTCGAAGCGAGGTGGCTTGCAAACAGTGCGCCCGCAATCGCGGCGAGCGCGGCGCCCGCGGCGAATGCCTTCAACTTCGCCTTGTCTGGTTCGATCGCCATACAACGCGCGGCGAGTTCATCTTCACGGACGGCAAACCACTGTCGACCAAGGCGGCTGAACTCGAGGTTGCGGCAGAAGAAAATCACCACCGCGAGCAAGATGAGATAGAGATAGAACCAACGCGCAGGCGTTGCGCTCGAGATCTCGAACCAGTTCGATGAAGCTGCGACAACACCCTCAGCTGCGGAAGTTGCGGCTGCGGAAGTTGCGGCTGCCCCGACTGCGGTTGGTGCGGAAACGAGACCGACGCTCTCAAGCCCGCTTTGAATCGCCGCGCCAAAAGGCACCGTTGGCTTCGGAAGCGGATTGATGCCTTCCGTTCCCTTTGTAATCGCCTGCAGGTTCTTGAGGCCATCCTGCACGATCTCGCCGAAGCCGAGCGTGACGATCGCGAGATAGTCGCCGCGCAGACGAAGCGTCGGTGCGCCAAGCAGCCAACCGGCGAATGCGCCGATCGCGCCGGAGAGCAAGAGCGCCCACCAGAAGCCGACTTGGAAGGGATAGACCTCTGCGGTGAGGATGCCGAACGCGTACGCGCCGATCGCCATGAACGCCGCGATGCCGAGGTTCAAGAGCCCCGTCCAACCGACCACAACGTTGAGCCCAAGCGCGAGGATCGCGTAGACGACGACCGTACGCATCGGACCGCTGAGTTGGATCGACGGGAACGCGAGGTCGAGCAACGGCGTCGCCGCGAGCAACGCCAGCACGATGCACTGTCCGCGGGTGAAGAAGCTGAATCGGCGCTCGGCCATCAGACCTTCTCCCGTTGCTTGAGTCCGAGGAGTCCGCTTGGACGGAAGACGAGAATGAGAATCAAGACACCGAAGACGACGACATTCGTCCAACGCGTTTCGATGTACTGGTCGCTCATCGCGCGAATCAAGCCGATCAGAACGCCACCGATCATCGCACCGGGAAGACTGCCGATTCCACCGAGCACGGCCGCGGTAAACGCATCCATACCCGCGCGGAAACCCATTTGGAACGAGATCGTGTTGTTGTAAATCGCCCACATCACGCTCGCCGCGCCGCCAAGGAACCCGCCGATGAGGAAGGTCGCCGCGATAACGCGATCGGTGTTGATACCCATCAGACGCGCAGCAATCGGATTCTGCGCGGTCGCGCGCATGCCGCGGCCGAGTCGCGTGCGGTTCACAAAGAGCGTCAGGCCGATCATCAACGGAATCGTGATGACGAAGATCGCAAGATCTTCGAGTCGCAAGACGACGTTGGAATCCTCGCCGAGAAGATTCGAACCCTCGAGAATCTCGGGGAAGTCCTTACTCGCCGCCGCCGCGTTGCCGCCGCCGAAGACTTCCATCGGCGCGCCGCCCCAGAAGAGCGCGATGTTCACGAGAATGAAACTGACGCCGATCGCGGCGACGAGTTGGGTGAGTTTCGGCGCGCGTCGCAGTGGTTTGTAGACAACCTTGTCGATCGCGACGTTGAGGAATCCGCAGAAGAGACCCGCAGTGACCACGAGTCCGACCAAGAGCAGCCAATGTGAGCTGTCGCTCACTGTGTTCGGGTCAAGAATTGCTGCCGCGCCGAGCGCGCCAACAACCGTCAGCGCGAGAAAACCACCGAGCGTAAAGACGTCACCGTGCGCGAAGTTGATCAACTCCACGATGCCGTAGACCATCGTGTAGCCAAGCGCCACGAGGGCGATGATCATGCCGTTCGACAGGCCGTAGATGACTTGCTGAAGGAAAACTTCGGTCTCAGTCATCCGCGACGAACCTCACAACTCATGACAATCTTTGGAACGCACAGTCGCACGAAACGTGCTGGAACGCTCGCGAGAAACGCCGCGCGCGGCTGCATCGAGCCGTGCGCGCGACGGTCACTCACTGCACAACCTTCACGGTTGAGAACTCGCCGTTCTTCACG
>JAIYCA010000065.1 GCA_027488265.1 Planctomycetaceae bacterium | reverse complement strand
GTTGGCACGCGCGCGGCACGAGTGAGTTCGAGAATACGCCGCGATTCTTCGAGCGTATGCGTGAGTGGCTTCTCGCAATAAACGGGAATTCCAGCGCGCAACGCGAGTGCTGTCGCGAACGCGTGCGTGTGATCGGGTGTTGAAACAAGCACGCCGTCGAGGTCGAGTTCTTCGCGACGCGCGAAAAGCTCGCGCAAGTCACGGAACGTTTGCGCATCGAGCGGCTTTGCCGGATCTCGCGCAATCGCGCGATCAAGCGCGCCTTGATCGACGTCACACAGTGCGACCACGTTGGCGCCGGCAGCAATGAGATCGCCAAGATTGTCTGCGCCACGGCCGCCGCAGCCAATGACGGCGATCCGCGGCGCACGATTCGCACGCGCGCGGTCGCGCTCGATGCGCAGTGATTCGGCCTGCGCTTCGGCCCGCATACGTGCGTTGTCGTTGCACCCCAAAAGTGTTGGAGCCGCGAGTAACGCGGGAACCAAACCCATAGAAAAACCTATGAACGCGCGTCGGGGAATTCGGCAATCGGGCGCTTCGTGATTCATGCGGTGAGTGTGAGGGATCTCGATGAATCACGCAATAGGATGAAACCGCGTTGGCGCAAACTGATACATTCGTTTCCCGCGCGAAATAGCGGTCTCTCGCGCGGAAGTGCGAGGTTGCGTGAATTGCATGAGCGAGAGAGGCCGCCAAAGTGCTCATGACACATGCACGGGGCGCATGTCACCTTCAACCTTCGGACCGTGAGAGTTCACCGATGAAGAAGTCCGCTCGATTGCTTGCATCTCGCCTCTGCGCGTCTATCGCGATGGCTGCTCTGCTCACTTCGCTGTCAGCATGCGCTGTGAACACCGCGACACGTTCGAGTGCGCCTGAACCAACGTTGACTCCGCCGGGCGGGCCACGTGCGACGACCGCTGCGCAGTCGGTTGATCTGCGCCGATTTGATTTCGCGAGCGCGTTTCCAAAGCGCGATCTCGAGCGTCGGGTCGCGTTTCTTGCGGCCTGCGATGTCTCGCTCAATTCGACCGACACAGATGTTCGCCAGGATGTGAGTGCGCTGCTTGCGGCCTATCGCGAGGCGAATGATCCGGCAACGTTTGCGCGCCTTCTCAACGAGCGATTCGAAGTTGTTCGAACTGAGCCGACCACTCCGACCGCGACCGACGGCCTCATGACGGGCTACGCGACGCCGCTCGTCAGCGTCAAGATGGAACCGGACGAGCGTTTCCGATTTCCAATCTACGCCGATTTACGCGGGTTTGATGATGCTCTCGCGACAGCATCGCGGCGCGAAATCCTTGCATCTCCGAAAGCGCGCGAGCGTGCGATTGCATGGATCGACGACCCGTTCGCGTGGGCTCTTGTCGAGACGAATGGCACGGCGATCCTGCGGATTGCCGGGACGCGCAAAGACATTCCCGTGTCGCGCATCGCGACGAACGGTCGTCCGTTTCAAAGTGTTGGAAAGGGCCTCGCATCGCGCGGACTCATCGACCCTGTAACCGCGACGCTTGCCGATGTTGCGCGCTCTGCCGAACTCAATCCGCGTGAGGCAGAAGCCGCGGCACTCGAGAATGAACGCGTCGTCTTCTTCGAGATTTGCGATCCGAACGATTTTCCGCCGGTTCTTGGTTTGCCGAAGGGCGATCTCGTGAGTGGATTTTCATGTGCCGCGGATCAAAGTGTTTATCCCGCAGGCAGTGTGCTGCTCGTGACCGAGCGCAGTGCAACCGGCGACGCGCGGCCGGTACGGATCCTCTTTGTGCATGATGCGGGTGGCGCGATTGCGGGTCCGCAGCGCATCGATGCCTACTTTGGCTCGGGAAATGCGGCGGTCGCGCGCGCAGGCGAAACGAAGTACCAAGTCGATGTGTATCGCCTGAAGGCGCGACCGTAACGCGCGCCTGAAATGCATGGTTTGAAAGCACGGATTGAACGCACGGATTGAACGCACGGATTGAACGCACGGATTGAACGCACGGCCATGCACGCAGACGATCCCGCCAGCATCGAAGCTCGCATTCGCGCGTCCGAAAGCGATGCAGCGCGGCTTGCGGGCCACGCGCATGCATCGCGTTGGTCGCGCCGAGTATTCGCTGCGTGCGTTGCTTCGCTCGCACTCGCGGAAGCAGTACTTTGGTCGCGAGCGCTCTGGTGGTTTCCGCAGTTACCCGAGCGTTTCCCAGTGCACTTCAACGCGTCGGGAGCTCCAGATCGATGGAGCGAGAGCGGCGCGAGTTGGTTTCTTTTACCCGGTCTTTCGCTTGGAATCATCGCTTTCTTCGCGTTGATCGCGTGGTCGATCAAGCCGCTTGTCCACGGCGCACCAGGGCTTGTGAACGTGCCGCGAAAGGACCTCTTTGTGCGACTCTCCGCTGCAGGACGCGAAGTGGTGCTCGCGCCGACGCGTGCCTATCTCGCGTGGGTCATTTCGCTCGTTGCGTGGCTCTTCGTGTGGATTCTTGAAGGTTCCGCGCGCGTTGCAGTCGGGCAGGCTGCGACGCTCTCGTCGTGGCCTGTCTTTGTGTTTCTTGCGCTCGTGCTTGGCACGTTGCTTCCGTTCTATCTGATCACGTCGCGCGCCATTCAAGACACAGCGAAGCGCGAGGGTCTCTCCTGAAGACCGTCCTTTAGTGATGCTTCCGCACGGCGCGCACGGTGAGCGCGTTGGCAGCTTCCGCGTTCGCGCCTTCGAAGCGTTCAGTGGTGGGGTTCCACAAGAGCGGCTTTCCAACTTCGTAGCCGATGTTGCAGAGCTGGCAAATGGTTGCGGTGCGGTGTCCCGTTTCGGCAGTGCAAATCGGATCGCGGCCTTCGCGAATCGCGCTCAAGAAGTCGGCGATATGCGAAGCGTTGCGCGGAAGTCGAAGTTCATTTCCCTTCGGATCCGCGAGGATTTCGGGCGCGTCGGGTGCGCTTCGATCGGTACCGCGATACGCACGCAGATGCCCGCGCGAAACTTCGATCGTGCCTTCAGAACCGAAGAAGGTGCAATCGGTCGGCCCGCCGTGAACCAATTCAACACCGTCGGCGTAGAGGAAGCGCAGGCCGGTCTTTGCGCCATTTTCAGGCGGAATGACTTCGCGCGGTCCGCTCTCGTCCATCGCGAGTGCCCACTGCGCGATGTCGAAGTGATGCGCGCCCATGTCCGCGAGCCCGCCGTTGCAATACTCGCGATAGTTGCGCCACGCGGGGTAGTTGTTGTGGACGCCGATTGGGCAGAGCGTGCTCGAAAATCCGCGCAACGGCGCTTGGCCGAGCCAACCTTCCCAATCGATACCTTCCGGCAGCGGTTCGGTCGGAAGATCGCAGGGCGTGGGCGATTCGCCGACGCCAACGGTGATCTTCGAGATTTTTCCGATGCGCCCGTTACGAACGGCTTCGGCCGCGCGCACAAACATGTGTCCGTACTCGCTGCGTTGCTGTGAACCCGTTTGGAAGCGAATGCCGGTTGCGCGAGCGGCGTTCGCAATCGCCCGGCCTTCTGCGATCGTGAGCGAGAGCGGCTTCTCGCAATACACGTGCTTTCCTGCAAGTGATGCAACAATCGCAGGCTCTGCGTGCCAGTGATCGGGCGTGGTCACGATGACGATATC
>JAIYCA010000410.1 GCA_027488265.1 Planctomycetaceae bacterium | reverse complement strand
TTGTTTGCGAGCGGCCGCGTCGATGGCGAGCGTGTGACACGCGTGCGGGACATCTTTCGCCCGACGATCGCCGAGGAAGAGGCGGCGCGCGCCGAGGCTGCGAATACCGCCGCCGAGGCAGATCGGCTCGCGGCGGACGACCTTCGAGTGCGCGGACTTCCGCTCGCGTCGGGCGAGGAAATCGCGGCGGAGGATCGATTCCGAGATCGCGCTACGCTTGCGCTGAAATCGCTTGAAGAGCAGCATCGACGGATGCAAGACGATCTTCGTTCGCGCGAGGAAGCGCTCACGGCGCGGCAGGAGGAGTGGGAGGCTTCGATCGCCGACTCGAAGGATCGCCAGACCAACGCGCAGTTCCGCAAGGCGGTGCGCCTCTTGGAAGCGGCTCCGCCGAAGCAGGGGCGTGAGTGGATTCTCGAACTCATCAAGTCGGGTCGTGCGGATCTCGCGGTGACGTACCTCGACGCGATGAACCCCGCGAAATCGGCGAACCTCCTCAAGGCCTTCAAGTCGGAAGGCGACGCCCTCGTGGCAACTGATTTGCTTGAACGTCTCCGGAAGCTCGGTCTCGGTCGCGAGGCGAGCACGGATACGACCAATGGTGCCATTTCTGCCGAACAACCCGCCGATTCTGCCCGCTCCCCGGTCCGGACGGCTGGAGGCAACCCGCCCGCAGCTCCAACCGGACCCGTCTCGAACGGGTCGGTCGCCCTTCCGCGAGGCACTCGCGGAGGAAGCGCGGGAAACTCCGGCGCCCAAGCGAGCGCGCCGACCGGAGATTCGCGAGAGCGGTGATGCGTCGGGTGAAAGTCGCGCGAATCGAGCCGAGGACGCGCGGCGTTCTCGCGCGTCGCGCAATGACGATGCTCGGAACGACGCCACCACTGACAACGCTGAGGAGACCGAGAGCAATGGCCTCCGCGAATGCTCCGACGAATCCCTCGGCACGACGCCTGACGAAAGCGTGAGTGCGTCATCTGAGGACCGAGACGCAGGCACGAAAGACTCATATGAGGACGACTCTCAGCGAGACGACTCGGGTGCCGAGGGTGCACAAGACGAGCTGAGTGCCGAGTCTGTGGCGCAACTCCAGGTCGCAGTTGCCACGACGACTGCGTCGACGATCGAGTTTGATTTCTCGTTCGGTGCATCGATGCATCGCGCGATGGGTGGTGCGAATTCTGACATCGCGGGTACGTCAGAAACAGCACAACTCGCAGCGGTGACGATCGATGGAGTTGCAAACTCGTCGATGAACGCGGGCTGGAGTACGGTTGGCGTCGCAAACGATCAGACGGCGCTCGGAGCGCCATCCGTGAGCAACGCGAGCAATTTGGCCGCAGAAATTGCAGACGATGCCGCGAACCTCCGTGCAAGCGCATCGACTGCTGCTGGGATGCAAGCAACGGTCGAGACCGCCGCGGATCTCGCACGTCGAAACGGAGCGGGTTCACTTCAGGCTTCGAACGCGTCCGCGCAGGGGCCGTCTGCAAACACGCGCGCAAACGATCCGTTCTCGAAACTCACGCAGTCTGTGCAGGAATCTCTGCAAACGGCTGCGACTGCGAACTCGCAGGTCCAGAGTGCGGTTGCTGGGCGACTCGCAGAGGTCGAGACGAACATCGCGCGCGCACGCGCAGGACAGGCGATCGCCGCAAGTGGTGCGCAGATTGACAGCGTGTCGAGCGTCTCGAATGTTGCCCTCGGGGAACTTCAAGGAACTAGTGCCGATACTGGAAACGACGCTCGTGACGAAGCGTCAGCGGGATCCGTTGATGGTCTCAACAGCCGCGGAAATGCTGCGAACGCTTCGCTCGCAACTTCGATGGGTTCATTCGGAGCAGCGAACGTAAGTGATACACCGCTCGATATCACAGCGAGTTCGTCGCAGTCGATCGCTGGTGATCTCGCGGCCACGACGGTCGACGATGGTTCGCCAGCAGCGCAGTTGGCAGCAAAGGGCGCGGAACTTCTCGCGAAACACCGCGGCGGCGCAATCACCATGCGTCTCGAACCACCTGCGCTTGGTCAACTCAAGATTGAACTTCGCATCGCACACGGTTCGGTTATCGCCGACTTCACGACAGCGACGCCAGAAGCGCGCATGTTGCTCGAATCGAACTTGGGCATGTTGCGCGAACGCCTTGAATCGCAGGGACTTTCGATCGATCGTCTTTCGGTACACGGTGCGCGATCACACGCCGACTCGTCGGTCGCGAGTGCATCGAACCCACAGCAAAGTGACGCACGCTCGCAGAGTGATGCGCGCAGTGATGGTTCAGGCCGCAACAGCGACGGAGGTAGCTCGCGTCAAGACGCGGCAGGTGGCGAGAGTCGTGGACGACGCGAAGGCGACGAGCGCTCTCAAGATCAGAACCAACGCCACCGCGGAAGCGCGAGTGAGCACGATGCACGTGATGTCCGCACGATGAAGCGTGGCTTCGCAGGTGCGCTCGCGGACGCAAGCATGAAAGACGCAAGCACGAAAGACGCAAGAAACGCGGGAAATTCACGCACGAAATCAACACGTACGGCGGAGTCCGTGCGTCGCGCGGGCTAAGAACCCGAACCCCGAGTTTGAAGAACTCGGGCTGAAACAAGGAGACCTCGCATGAGCGCCATCAATGCACTGACAGGTGGATCCAACGCGGCTGGTGGAACGAGCCGCTTCACCGAACTCACGAGCGAGGAGTTCATCAAGATCATCTTCACTGAACTGCAGAATCAAGATCCGTTCAAGCCGAACGATTCTGCAGCGTTGCTCGAGCAATTGCAGTCGATCCGTTCGATCGAAAGCGACATGGAACTCTCGAAGCAGCTCGAGGGAATCGTGTTCCAGAACCAACTCGCGAGCGCCGGAAATCTCATCGGAAAGCGCGTTGCGGGTTTGACCGCGGACAACGAGCGCATCGGTGGAACGGTGAAAAGCGTTGCGCGCAACGGCGAGGAAATCGCGCTTGTGCTCGACAACGGCTGGGTTCTTCCGATGGAGAACGTCGAGTACATCGATCAACTCCCCGCGCCGACCGGTAGCGGCAACGGCAACGGAAACTCTGGCGGTACAAACCCGCCCGCTGGAAACAACGGCAATCAGAATCCTGCCGTCACACCGACCAATGTGCTCGGAAACTGGGGCAACACGGGTTCGAACGCGTCGGCGACCGATCTGAATGATGACGGCAAGATCGACGCGACGGATCTCGCGCTCGCCCTTGGCGGCTGAGCCAAGGTTCGCGTGGGTGAGCGTCGTACGTAGGCACGGCGCTTGCGAGTCTCCCTTCGGATACCGCGATGACGATCGATCCTCGGCAACTTCTGCGTCGACTTGAGCCAGCTGTGCGCCCAACGGGCAACGGTGGCGCAACGGGACGTGCGTCCGTGGCCGATGGAGGGTTTCTCGAGTTACTCTCGCTCGCGGAAAGTGGGGCGATGGAAAGCGCGCGCGAGCCCGTCCTCGCCGACGGCGCAACGCTTGAACCAACGACCCTCGCGCAAGTCGGCCGTGCGCTCGATCTCGCCGAGGGCCGCGGCGCTCAACGCGCTGTGGTCGTCGCAGAAGGTCGCACCTTCATCGCACATGTTCCATCGCGCACGCTCGAAAGACTCGAGACCCGCGATGACTTCGTCTTTGAGGAGGTCGACGCTGCGATTGCGATCCGCGGCGAATCGGCCACCTTCGCGCATCGCCCACTTGGGCCGCGCGCGTTGCCACCAGTCTCGATCGCTGAGCAGTTTGAAACCGCACGATTCGCAAGCGCGCACGGCGACGGAGTCTCGCCGCAACGCGCAAGCGCATGACACGACGCAACGAGGAAACACGCTATGGCAAGCACAACCGCACTCTTCACCGGCCTCTCGGGACTCATCTCGAATTCGCGCCGCCTCGATGTCATCGGTAACAACATTTCGAACGTGAACACCACGGCGTTCAAGTCGAACCGCATGCAGTTCACGCCGACATTCAGCCGCAATTTCTCGCTCGGCACCGCGCCAGGCTCGACGACGGGCGGCACGAATCCTGGCCAAATCGGCCTCGGCGTGACGGTTGCGGGCACGCAGCGCAACTTCAACAACGGTGCGATCGGTGCGACCGGTGTCGCAACCGACGTCGCGATTGAAGGCGATGGTTTCTTCATCGTGGATGTCGCAGGTACGCGTCACTTCACGCGCGCTGGAAACTTTGTCCGCAACCCCTCGAACGAACT
>JAIYCA010000153.1 GCA_027488265.1 Planctomycetaceae bacterium | reverse complement strand
TGGTTTCGCCGCTTCCATGCAGATCGACTTCAACTTCGATTCCCAACAAGTACTTGGACTCAATCATGCCCTCGAACATGCAAACTCTGCTCTCACACATCTCTCTCGCGTCTTCTCGCCTGGCTCCGTCGCGCACGCTTTTTCTGGCTGTCGTCTGCAGCGCTGCGGCTCTCGCGTCCGTTGGCTGCGGCTCGCCCGCGAAGCGCATCGAGACTGGCGGCCCAGAGTCGATCACGACGGTCACGCAAGTCGACGACCAAGACATCATGGGCGCGACGAATCAGATGCTCTCGTCGCTCTTAGAGCTCGGCGTTCTCAAGCAAACCGAGCAGAAGCCCGCGGTGCTGCTCATCGATCGCATCACGAACGACACGACGTCGGATTTCCCGATCGACAATCTCGTGTACGCGATGCGCGAACAACTCGTGAACAGCGGCCAGGCAGCGGTCAACACGACCTACGGCGCGAATCCCGAGTCGAAACTCGCGCAGGATGAAGCGAAGCTCGATCAATTCGAAACGGGCGAGCGCGTGCGTATCAAGAACGACTTTGCGTTGACGGGCCGCATCACCGAGGTTCGTCGCGCGGCGGGCAATGTGCGACAGGCGACGTTTACGTTCCGTCTGACGCTGACGGCGACGAGCGGCCCGCGCAAGGGACTCGAAGTCTGGACGAAGCAGGCGCAGTTCACCAAGCAAGGCACCAAGGCGTCGGTTGGCTTCTGAGCGCTGAGGGTAAACTCAGCGAGAACCGCAGCGTTTTCCGCGAGCAAGCACCAAAGTTTCACTTCCACGCGGACGTCGAGCAATCGGCGTCCGCGTTGCATTTCGCCCCAACGTGGCGCCTCGCCATCAGCGCTCTCGAACGGTGCACGGCACGTGCCGTTCAGTGCCATGCAGTGCACGGCACGTGCCAGGCACCATGCGTGTTTCGCGCGAACTCTTTTGTTACTCAGGGCTTGCGCCTGCATATTTTGGTGCACGGCACGTGCCGCCCAGTGCCATGAAGTGGACGGCACGTGCCGTGCACCAGATTCTCACCGGGCCTTCACGCGCCTTTCACCGCACCGAAACACGCGGCGTCGATCTTACCCCGTCCAAACTGCCAAGGAGTGGCAGTGGAGGAGGTTCGACGCATGAAGGCGCGATTCAGGACTCTCTTCATCAGTGATTGCCACCTTGGCTCCAACGGAGCCCAAGCGGAGCAGCTCGCACGCATCTTGAAGCATGTCGAATGCGAGAACGTTTTTCTCGTCGGCGACATCATCGATATGTGGCGGCTTCGGCAGCGTTGGTATTGGCCGGATTCGCACAACACCGTTTTGCGGCGACTCTTGAAGATGTCGCACCGCGGTACGCGCATCACCTACGTCCCGGGAAATCACGACGAAGCCGCGCGACAATTCTGCGGGCTTGTGTTCGGCGGCATTCGCATCGCGATGGATGCGGTGCACGAGACCGCCGACGGGCGGCGTTTGCTCGTGACGCACGGCGACAAGTTCGATCTTGTCGTGCAGAATTCGCGGCTTCTCTCGGTTGCCGGCGCGGTCGGTTACGAAGTGCTGCTCAAGATCAACCGTTGGTACAACGGCGCGCGCAAAGTCGTCGGGCTTCCGTACTACTCGCTTTCGCAAGCGATCAAGGCGCGCGTGAAGAGCGCTTGCACGTTCATCTCGAACTTCGAACAGGCGCTCGTTGACGAGGCGCGGCGCGGCGGATTCGACGGCGTGGTGTGCGGCCACATCCACAAGGCAGAGATGCGTTCCCTCAGCGGAGTTGAGTACCTCAACTGCGGCGACTGGGTTGAGTCGTGCACGATGCTTGTGGAGCACGACGACGGTCGCATTGAATTGATCGATGGGCTTGCGTTCCTCGCGCGCCACGATGCTGCGAAGGCGATGCGCGAGGGTGGCGACGATGACTCGCGCGAACTCGTTCCCGCCGTCGCGGGCGAGGGTGACGATGCGGAAGACGCCGATCCGTGGCTCGAGACGGGCATTGCGTTCCGCGCGGTCGGCGTCTTTTCGGGAGCGGCGAAGTGAGATTGCTCCTCGCGACCGATGCGTGGTCGCCACAGGTGAACGGTGTCGTGCGAACGTGGCAGCAGACGATTCGCGAGCTCGAGGCGATGGGGCATTCGGTGGACGTGGTGCATCCAGCGCTCGGGCGCACGGTGGCCGCGCCGCGCTACAACGAGATTCGTTTGGCCCTCGCGCCGTGGCGCATCGTCGGAGCGGCCTTCGAGCGCGGCTTCGATGCGGTGCACATCGCAACCGAAGGCCCGATCGGCTTCGAAACGCGTCGTCGTTGCGAGCGCGCGGGCATTCCGTACACCACGAGCTACCACACGCAGTTTCCGGAGTACATGAAGCGCTACTTCGCGCTCCCGATGGGTGTGACGTGGCGATTTATGCAGTGGTTTCACGGCGGCGCGCGTGCGACGCTCGCGCCGACCGAGCAAGTCACGCGACAGTTGCGCGATCACGGCATCGCGCGTGCGCAAACCTGGTGCCGCGGCGTCGATACAACGCTGTTTCGTCCAAGTGATGCAGCGCTCTTTGCGCACTTGCCGCGGCCGGTGCACCTCTACGCGGGTCGCGTCGCACGCGAGAAGAACATCGATGCGTTCATGCAGGCTCAGCTCCCAGGCTCGAAGGTGGTCGTTGGCGACGGCCCCGAGCGCGCACGACTTGAACGCGCGCACCCGGATGTCTACTTTGCGGGATATCGATTCGGTGAGGAACTCGCTGCGCACTACGCGTCGGCGGATGTCTTTGTGTTCCCGAGTCGCACCGACACCTTCGGCGTCGTAATGCTTGAGGCGAACGCATGCGGCTTGCCGATCGCCGCGTACCCCGTGACGGGTCCGATCGATGTTGTGCGCGAAGGGGTGAACGGCGCGCTCGATGAGCATCTCGAAACCGCGTGCGCGCGTGCGCTGCAAGTCTCGCGAGCAACGTGTCTTACACACGCGCAGTCGCAGAGTTGGCGACGCGTTGCCGAGGTGCTGCTTTCGCATGTTGTGGAGGTCAACATCGCGCGAGGTAAGGGCGCGCACGCTCCCATCGGCGCGCCGCGTGAGATGTTGACACAACGCGAACACTGAACTTGCGTCGGCTTAGGAATCGAGAGTCATCGTTCCTTTGCGCCGTGGGTGGATGGCCTGCGCGCCCCGATGTCCCCCCGATGTCCCCTCGACATCTTTCGGGTTCCTGTCCACCCATCCATTGGTCCTGTCTCCCTCCTTTCCTTTCGGAGTTCCCATGTCGAAGCAATTCGTTCTCGTCGCCGCGCTCGCGGCTTCGTTCGCATCCGTTGCGAGCGCCAATATCCGCATCACCGAAGTCATGAGCTCGTCCAACGGCGGCGGTACGCCGACTCCGGACTGGATCGAAGTGACCAACTACGGCGCGACCGCCATCAGCCTCACCAACTGGCGCATGGATGACGGTTCGTTCAACGTCGCCGTGTCGGCGGTCCTCAACGGCATCAGCTCGATCGCTGCTGGCGAGAGCGTGATCTTCATTGAGTCGGCGGCCGGCGCTGGCGTCCCAAACTTCCGGACTTCCTGGGGCGGCATCTCGGGTCTCCAAGTTGGCTACTACTCGGGTTCGGGCCTCGGCTTCTCGTCGGGCGGCGACGGCGCATGCCTCTTCGACGCTGGCGGCAGCATCCTGAGCCAAGTGTCGTTCGGCGCGGCCACGAGCGGCTCGTCGTTCTTTTACGGCTGGGACTCGGCGGGCGCGCTTGATCCTGCGTACAACGCAGTCGTCAGCACCGTCGGCACGATCGGTACGCAAGTCACCTTCACGTCTTCGAGCGACACTGGCTCGCTCGGCACCGCGATCGGCGTGCCGGCTCCGGGCGCGCTCGCGCTCCTCGGCCTCGCGGGCTTCGCGGGTCGTCGTCGCCGCTGAGTCCTTTCATCGGGCTTGATTGAACAATCTCGCATCGCTTCCGTCGCCCGTGCGTTTCCGCGCGGGCGGCGGTGTTTTTACGCCCTCGAGCAACGGTGCGCGGCACGTGCCGCTCAGTGCCATGCACGTGTCGCGAGAGATGGCATGATGCTCGCATGCGACGGCCGCTCGGCTCTCTCGCCCGCCTCTTTCCGTATGTCCTCAGCGGCGTCGCGCTCACGCTCTTCATGGCGTGGGCCATGCCCCTTCTCCTCGCAATGCGCGGCCTCGGTCCCGCGTCGCGATTCGCGCAGGCGCAACAACTCGTCTCGTCGTCGCCACCCGCCGACAGCGCCTTCGTACCCTCGCTTCAAGTCCGCCGCGGCATCTTCAGCGATTGGTGCGTCGTCGAGTCGGGTTCACTTCCGAGCGGTGATCACCTCTGGCCCACAGAGGAACTGCAAGAACTCTCATCCAATCGCGCGATCGCTTCGATCTCGCGCGCGGCACCGATGGGCTGCGTCCTCGCACCGAGCGAACTCGAGCGCGACCGCTACGAGCGCATCGACACCGGTCTCTCCGGATGGCCGTTTCGCGCGTTTGCAAGCGAAGCGTGGTTTATCCGACGCGCGAGCGGTGATGGCTACGAGCCGATGCCGGAGCATCGTTGGAACGTCTATCTCGGCGATATCGACGGGCAGCAAGTCCTCGTTGCGCTGCGCCCGCTGCCGCTCGGGTTCGCTGCCGACACCATTTTCTGGAGCGGCCTTTCGTGGATCGCCGTCGCAGTACCGACCACGCTGCGCCGTCAGAAGCGCGAGAAGTACGGCAAGTGCATCGACTGCGGTCACACGCTCGATCCAACGGTCGCGCGTCGGCCGACGAACTGCCCCGAGTGCGGCGTGGCGCTTCGTCGCGATCCGCTCGGTTTCGCGCGCAGCCCAGAGATGCACTTTCAAAATGCGTACGTCTGGCTCGTCTTCGTGTCGAGCCTCGACATCATGCTCACGTGGAAGATTCTCGATCGAGGCGGGCTTGAAGTGAACCCTGTCGCCAAACTCGTGATCGATACATGGGGCATGCACGGCGCGATCGCATTCAAGTTCGCGCTGATGCTCTGGGTGATCATCGCGTGCGAAATCCTCGGCCGACTCAAATGGAGCGCCGGTCGCTTTCTCGCGTACGTGGCTGTGATCATCAGCGCGTCGCCGGTTGTGTGGTCGCTGTGCCTGCTCGCGTGGCACGAACTCGTGCCGCCGTGAGTCGCGGAAGATCCGCGTGCGCGGCCTCGGCGTTCTCCGCCGCAATGTCGCTCGCGGTGTTTGGCGCCAGCCGCACGATCCGTTCGACCAAGCCGCGCACAATCGCGTCGGCGGCAAACGGCTTCGCGCGTGCGCGGGCCGCGTCGCGCATCGCCGCGATGCGCGCATCATTTTGAAGCAGCGCCGTCACGCGCCAACCGAGTGACTCCGGCGAGTTCAAACGAATCGCGCAGCCCCATTCAAGCAAGTGATCGCTGTTGCGCTCTTCTTGCCCAGGAACCGGATGCACAATCGCCATCGGAAGTCCGCTCGCGAGCGCTTCGCTGGTCGTGAGGCCACCCGGCTTCCCAACCGAGAGCGACGCGACGCGCATCAATTCATGCATGCGATCGGTGAATCCAAACACGCGACATTGCATGCGCGACGAACCCGTCGCGCGCGCGTGCGCCGCGATCTGCTCCGCGCGTACGCGCAGCGACTCGTTCTTTCCGCAGACGATCGCGACCGCACCGTCGATCGGCATCGCAAGCAATGCGGAAAGTGTGCGATCAAGCATGCTCACACCGACGCCGCCGCCGGAAACGAGCACGATCGGGCCTTCCGCCGGAAGTCCATGCGCTTGTCGAAGCGCTGCGTCGGCCGACATCGGAGCGGCGAACGCGCCGACGATCGGGATACCCGTCACTTCGATGCGCTCACGCGGCACGCCTTTTCCAGCCAAAATCTCGACGGTTTCGTCGAGCGCGACGAACCAGCGATCGGCGGTTGTGCAAACCGCCCACATCGCGTGCGCGTCGAGATCCGTGACGACGACGCCAAATCGCCCGCGCCATTCGCCGCGTTCGACCATGCCGTGCACGAGTTCCGCCGCGAGGAAGTGCGTGCACACGATCGTGTCGGGTGCATCGTCGAGGATGCGCCGCCGCATGCGCGCGAGCGCTTGCCGCTGCACGAATCGCCGCCATGCGCCGCCACGGGTATTGTCGCTCGAGCGATAGATCCAACCAACGACACCGGGTGCACGTTCGATCAGCGAGACGTACGCGTCGCGATAGGCGAATCGAAACGGCGCCGATGCAAATGCCAAGACGTCGAGCACTTCAACCGACCCAGCATCGTGGCAACGCAACATCGCCTCGCGCACCGCGTGCGCTGCGCGCGTGTGGCCCGAACCAACGGAGCCTGTGAGAATCATCGCCCGACCAAGCGGGCCGGTCGGAAGCGGTCCGTGCATGCGAGAACCTTCGGGGGCGTGCGTACGCACCATATGAAGGCTCCGTCAAGATCCGACAAATCAAACGACAGACAGTGCGCGCCCGTTCAGCTTCCGACGCGACGCCACTTCATCGATCGATCAGGCGAAAACTGCCGACGCATGCTGTCGGCGTACTCTGTCGACGATCTCACCGCGCCATTGCGCGTTCGATCTCCACGACGGTCTTCGGGATCGCCGCTGTGAGATTGACGCCGCCCGCCTTCTTCGTCACGAGGATGTCGTCCTCGATTCGCACACCGATCTTCTCGTCGGGGAGATAGATGCCGGGTTCGATCGTGATGACCGCGTTCTCAGGGATCGGGCCTTCCGGCGTGATGTCGTGCACTTCGAGGCCAAGGTGGTGTCCGCAGCCGTGGAAGAACGCGTCGCCGTATCCCGCCTTCGTGATGACATCGCGCGCAGCCTTATCGATCGCGGCGAACGTCGTGCCCGCCTTCGTCGCGGCGATCGCCGCGAGTTGCGCCTCAAGCACGATCTCGTAGATCTCGCGCTGGCGCTTCGTGAACTTGCCACTCACGGGGAACGTGCGCGTCACGTCGCAGGCGTACCCCATGTAATCGGCGCCCGAGTCGAGCAGAATCACGTCGCCGTCGGCGAGTGGCTCGCGGTTGCCGTGATAGTGGAGGACCGTCGCGTTGAACGCGCCGCCCGCGATCGTGTGGTAGGCCGCGCGACGCGCACCATTCGTGCGGTAGCCGTGCTCGGCGAGTTCCTGCACATCAAACTCCGAAATGCCAGGCTTCAGCCCGCGCAGCACCGCGTCGTAGCCCTTTGCCGTGATGTCGGCCGCGCGCTGCATGAGCGCGATTTCTTCCGCGTCCTTCGCCGCGCGCATGACGGCCAGCAGTTGCGTGTGGTCGACGAACGACGAACCCGGAATGCGCTCGGCGCTCTTGCGAAGTACATCAAGATCGGGCGACACCGGCGCCGTGTGCGCAGCGAGCGGATGCAGGAGAGCGAAACGCTTCGCACGCTTTGTCGCTTCGAGCAAGAAGCGCGCGAAAGCCGTCGTACGCATGATCGTGCCGACGCCGTACTTTCCACGGAGTTTCGACGAGATCTCTTCGCGGAAGCCATCCCACTTTTCGAGTTCAGGGTTGAGCGGCTTCAAGAACAGAATCGCGCGCCGCGCTTCGACCGGATTGAGCGGATCGAGCAACAGCACCGCGCCTGGCTCATCGCCGATACCCGTGAGGTACTGGAAGTGCGGATGCGCACGAAACTCGCCGTGGATGCTCGCGTCCATGTCGCCTGCGAATACAAGCGCGACGGAATCCTTCAGCGTCTTGAGGACATGCGCGCGGCGCGCGGCGTAGGTTGCGAGCTGGATGCCGGAGAGATGGGCCGCGGCTGCGGCGTCGGTCGTCTTCTTGGCCATAGTGGCGCGAGTGTAACTCTCGATCGTCGATCTGCGAAAGGGGACGTGACGCGAGATTCGCGTGTGATCGCTGAGCGCCGAAAAACACCGCGACGCCGCATGAAGCGGCGTCGGGTGTATTGAAACTCGTGTGTGCAGCGCGTGAGTGTCGCGCCGTCGAATCAGCCGTGTGCGTGCGCGGCGGTCGAGGATGAAGCCTCGCTCGGCGCGGCGCCAGACGAACCTTCCGGTGTTCCGAAGCCCGACTTTCGTCGCAGCGAATAGAACATGTAGAAGAAGGTCGGCACGACGAGTTGGTCCATGATCGTTGAGCCGAGCATACCGCCGAGCACGGTGATACCGATCGATTGTCGTGCTTGCGCGCCTGCGCCTGTCGCAACAACGAGCGGCAGAATGCCGAGGATGAACGCGAAGCTCGTCATCATGATCGGGCGCAAGCGAAGTCGCGATGCTTCACTCGCAGCGTCGATCACGGCTTCGCCTGTATCGGCGCGGACTTTCGCGAATTCAACGATGAGAATCGCGTTCTTCGCCGCAAGACCAACGAGCATGACGAGACCGATTTGCGCATAGACATCGAGCGATCGACCTGCGATGTGCAACGCAATGAGTGCGAAGAGCACCGCGAAACTCACGGCGAGCAGCACGTTGAACGGCAGCAGCCAACTCTCATAGAGCGCGGCGAGCAGGAGGAAGATCGCGACGATCGCAAGACCGAAGACGTACGGCGCAAGACCTGCCGATTCAATTTCTTGGAACGTCGTTCCCGTCCACTCGTAACTAAAGCCTTCGGGCAGCGTCGCTGCAGCGACTTCATCAATCGCCTTGATCGAATCGCCCGAGCCGTAGCCCGCCGTGGTCGCGCCGTTCACTTGAATCGTGTTGTAGAGGTTGTAGTGCGTGGCGTTGTCGGTGCCAGTGGCGATCGACGCGGTGGCGAAACTCGCGAATGGCACAAGTTCGCCTGTGCGGTTTTTCACGCGCAACTGCATCACATCCATCGTAGTCATGCGCGAGCCAGCCTCGCCTTGCACCATGACGTTGTAGACCTGGCCGAACTGGTTGTAGTTGTTGATGAACGTTTGGCCCATCACCTGTCCGAGCGCGTTGAACACGGTCGACATGTCGAGGCCAAGCGCGTAGACGCGCGTGCGATCGATGTCGAGCGCGAGCATTGGGACCGAATCAGAGAATGGCGTCGAAAGCTGCGTCAATGCCGGTTGCTTCATGGCTTCCGCCATGAAGTCTTCGGCGACGGCCGCGAGTTGATCGAACGATTGGCCTTCAAGCGCTTCGAGTTGCAATTGCCAACCACCGACGTTGCTGAGACCCGGAATCGGCGGCGGCGGGAACGGCATCACGCGCGCGTCGGCGATGTCCATCAACTGCGGAACTGCGCGCATGATGATCGCGCGCAAGTTCTCCGTCTTGACGTTGCGTTCGTCCCAATTCTTCAGCGTCACGATCACGAGGCCCGCATTCGACGAAAGCGAACTCGTGAGGAAGTTGAGACCGTTGATCTGAATGGCGTCGGTGACCGCAGGGTCTTCACGCACGACCGCTTGAATGCGATTCGATACATCTTGCGTACGAAGAAGACTTGCACCCGGCGGAAGTTGGAAGTGGACGAAGTAGTAACCCTGATCTTCGTTCGGAACAAACGCCGTCGGTGTGATGCGGAAGTAGTGCACAACGCCGAGGCAGCCCGCGACGAAGATCACAACCATCGCGTACCAGTGGTGGCAGAGCCAACGGACGAGGAGCGCATAGTGGTGCGAAACCCAATCGAATCCGCGATTGAAGAGCACGAACGGCGGGAACTTCGTTGCGTGTTGTTCGCGCAAGAAGACGCCGCAAAGCGCGGGCGAAAGCGTGAGCGAGTTGATCGAACTAAACGCAATCGAGAACGCGATTGTCAGTGCGAATTGGTTGTAGAGCTGGCCGGTGATGCCGGGCATGAGCGCTGCCGGAATGAACACGGCGAGCAACACCGAGCTTGTCGCAACGATCGGACCACCGACTTCTTCCATCGCTTTTTCGGCCGCGTCTTTTGGATTTTTCACGCCCGATTCGAGTTGGCGATAAACGTTCTCGACCACGATGATCGAGTCGTCCACGACGAGACCGATCGCGAGCACGAGGCCGAGCAGCGTCAGCGTGTTGATCGAGAATCCGAACACCTGCATCATCGCGAACGTGCCGATGATCGACACGGGAATCGCGATCATCGGAATGAGCGTCGCGCGGAACGACTGCAAGAACACGTAGATCGTGATAAGCACGAGAATGCCTGCTTCGACGAGCGTCTTGATGAGGTCGTCGAGGGAAGCTTTCACGAACTCCGTCGTGTCGTATGCGATGACGTAGTCGAGGTCGGGCGGGAACTGCTCCTTGAGCCGATCCATTTCAGTGCGCGTCTTCTCGATAACGTCAAATGCGTTGGCGGTCGGCAGCTGATAGATGGCGACCGTCGCCGTCGAGCCACCGTTGAGCGACGAGGTGCTCGAGTACTGGTACGAGCCGAGATCGACTTCACCGACATCGCGAAGACGCACAATCGCGCCATTTTCACCGGCGCGCACAACGATGTTTGCAAAGTCCTCGGCCTTCACAAGTCGACCAACTGCTTGAATCGCAAGCATCGTCGCGGGGCGATCGACTGAAGGCTCCGCGCCGATCGCGCCAAGCGACGCTTGCAAGTTCTGCGCGCGAACGGCGTTCATGACGTCGTCGCCCGTCAGGCCGAGTTGGGTCAACTTGTTTGGATCGAGCCAGATACGCATCGCGTACTGCTCGAGACCGAAGATCGTCGTGTTGCCAACGCCATCGACGCGCGAAAGCACTGGCTCAACCGTGATGTTCGCATAGTTCGAAAGGAACGCGCTGTCGTACGTTCCCTTCGGCGAATACAGGCTCACGACGCCTGTCATATTCGTCGACTGCTTCGCAATGTTCACGCCGACGCGCTGCACTGCTTCAGGCAACTGCGGCATCGCTTGATTGACGCGCGTGAGCACGTCGACCGCCGCGATATCGAGGTCGTAACCAACTTCGAACGTGACAGTGATCGTCGAAATGCCGGCACTTGTCGAAGTGGAGCTCATGTAGAGCATGCCTTCGACGCCGTTGATTTGTTGTTCGAGCGGCAGCGTGACGACCTGCGCGACGGTGTCTGCGTCTGCGCCGTTGTAGGTCGCGGTCACTTGCACCGTGGGCGGCACGATGTTTGGGAACTGCGCGATCGGAAGGAGATACGCGCAGATGATTCCCGACAGCGTCATCACAAGCGCGATGACGGTCGCGAAAATCGGGCGATCAATGAAGAAGCGGAAGGACATGCGTGATTACTTCCCTTCAGCCTTCGAGGTGTTGTTGGATGAGGCGCTCGTCGAAGCACTGGTCGAAGCACTGTTCGACGTGCTCGTCGTCGCGCCCGTTTCCTTCGCTTCGCGAATCTTGTCGCCAGCCTTGAGTTTCGCGACTCCCGCGACCACGATGCGATCGCCCTTTGCGATCGTTCCAGGTGCAATCACGATGTTGTCTTTGTCCTTCGAAACCGCGTCAATACGAATGCTTTCAACGGTGTCGTCGGACTTCACGCGCCAGACGAAGAGTTCGGTTTGCCGCGCGAAGATCGCTTCTTCCGGCACGACAATCGCATCCTTCTGCATGCCGAGACCGATCTCGACTGTGGCGTAGGCGCCAGCGCGGAAGACGGTTTCAGGATTCGTAAACTCAATGCGCATCAGCACGGTGTCGCTGTTTCCAGTGACCATGCTGTCGACAAACACCAACTTGCCCTCGGCGGTTGGCGAGGCGTCGGTCACGCGCAGCGGCGTGCCTGGCTCTGCGGCGCTCGTTGCGCCCGCAAGCAGCACGCGCGCGGTGAGCGTGCCAGCCTTCTGATTCGCGAGCAGCACGGGCAGGTAGTTCGCGCTCGGGCTGAAGCCTGCCCACATCGGATCGGTTTGGACGACCTTGTTGAGCGTTTGCTGTCCCGCGTTTCCGACCAGCGTTCCTTCGAAGAACTTCGATGGACCCATCAAGCCATCAAGCGGGCTCGACACTGTGCAATACGAAAGATTGAGTTCAGCGTTCGCGATGTCCGCACGCGCGGCGAGTTCATTCGCTTTCGCGCTGGCGATGTCGGCGTTTGCCTGTTCGACTGCGGCTTTTGCTTCCGCGAGTTGTGCAGTGATCTGATCGAAGCGCTCTTGGCTCACCGCGCCTGACGAGACGAGATCCTTGTTGCGGTCGTAGGTCGACTGCGCGAAGGTGCGCTGCGCGGTTGCGGTGTCGAGCCGCGCCTTCGCGACTTCTTCTTGAGCGGTTGCCTGCGCGAGTTTCGCTTGCGCGGCGTCGAGCGCGATCCGGTACTGCGACGGATCGATCGTGTAGAGCAGTTGGCCCTTCTTCACACGCGCGCCGTCGGGCGTCGCTTGGGTTTGCAGCCAGCCTGGCACGCGCGCGTTGATCTCGACTTCTTGCGGCGATTGAATCGTCGCGGGGAACTCATACGCGAGCGGGATATCAACGGTCGCGACCGCGGCGGTGCGCACGACGACGCCTTCGGGCGCCGCGCGTGGTGGCTCGGCCCTGCGGCACGAGGCCAGCGTGGCGACGGCTGCGATGCTCGCGAGGGCATAGGCCGCGAAGTGGAAGAGAGAGCGGTTGGAAGCGTTGCGCGATGAAGCGCGATTCAGTTCGTGCATGTCGGTTCTCAGATGGACGCGTGTGCGTCGGTTGGATCGTTGTGGAAGTGCGCAGTGCGCGCGGGTCGGCGTGACAAGGGTGTCACGGCGTTTGAAGCGCGTCACGGAGTAGCGTTGGTGGGAGTGCTTGCGGGTTCTGCCTGCGGCGCGGGTTCTGCCTGCGGCGCGGGTTGCGTTTCGCCCGCATTCGTGTTGGCGGTTTTGCCGTCGTTCTTGCCGTCATTCTTCCCGTCATTCTTCCCGTCATTCTTGTCGCGCGTGAGTGGACTGCGCGAGAACGGCTCCGCGGCCGAAGTGGCTACGGCCGCGCGAGATTCGTCGATCGCGTTCTTCTCGACAGGAACCGCGCTCTCCCAGCCACCACCGAGTGCGCGGCAGAGGTCGACCACCGAACGCGCCGCGAGCCCGCGCGCTTGCACTTCGGCATCTTGCGCACGGAAGTACTGATTCTCGATTTCGAGCAAATCTTCGAGCGTCGTCGTGCCCGCGTTGTATTGCAACTTCGCGAGTCGATACGTGTCGCCTGCGCTCACGACGGCCTTCGAATACCGCACATCTGCATCGCGCGCGAGAACGAATGACGAAATCGCGACATCCACTTCAGCAACGGCGCGCACCAGCGTGCCGCGCCACGCGTTGAACGCGACTTCCGCGGTGGCCTTCGCTTGCAAGATTTGCGAGTCGATCGCGCCACCTGTGAAGAGCGGCAGCGAGAGCGCTGGCCCGAAGGTGTACGCGCGATTCGACCAATCGCCGAGGCCGTTGAATTCGGTCGCGGAGATGTAGAGATTTCCACCAAGTGTGAGCGTGGGGAAGTTCAACGCTTCCGCGGCGCCGATCGAGGCGACCGCCGCGGTATATCGCTGGTTGGCTGCGCGAAGATCGGGTCGGCGCTCGAGAAGCGACGCCGGAAGGCCGACCGCAATCGCATCGGGTGCGCTCGGAATCTTGCCGCGCGCGCCGAGCATCGCTTCAATGTCGGCGGTGTTCGTGCCGCAAAGCGTTGCGAGATCGCCCTTCGCATCACCGAGCGTGGCGCGCAGTTGCGGAATCGTCGCTTCTTCGAAATCGAGGTTCGACTGCGCTTGATTGACGTCGAGTTGCGTCGTCGTGCCGGCTTTGAACTTCTTCTCCGCAAGCTCGAGCGTTTGGCGCAAATTCGCCACCGCCGCTTCGGTCACCGCGAGCCGCTCTTCAAGCGTGCGCAGCGCGAGATACGCGACGGTCGTCTGTGCGCGCACCGAGATGAGCGCATCGCGGAGGTCATCCACGCTCGCGCGGAGGTCAGCTTCGCTTGCTTCGATGAGCCGCCGAATGCGGCCCCACAGATCGATTTCCCACTTCGACATCGCCACGCCGTACGCCCACACCGAGAAGGGATCGGTGTCGACGCCCTGCGCCGCGAGTTGCGAGAAATTCTGCTTGGTGCGCTGATACTCAGCACCCGCAGCAATGGTCGGCCAAAGTGCCGACTCCGAGAGGCCAAGTTGCGCTTGCGCAACACGCACGCGCGAGAGCGCTCCAGCAATCGTGGCGTTCGCGGCTTCGGCCTTCCCGATGAGCTCATCGAGCTTCGGATCGTTGAAGCGCGTCCACCAACGATCGACGTTCGCCGAGCCATCCGCGGTTTCATCTGCAGCGGTCGCCGAGAGCGCGGTCGCGTCGCCGTCGCGTTCGGTCGCGGAGAGTTCCGGTGGCGTGAAGTTCGCCGTCGGCGTGGGCGTCACGTCGGTTGTTTGGAGTGGCTTCGGGTCGGGGCCCATCTTGCAGCCGGCGACCGCGACGAGCGCGGTCAAGGTCAGCGGCAGGAGAGGCAAGCGGAATTCGCGTGGGATAGGGTCAGCCATTGAGCCGCGAATGATACTGAAACTCGGCACAATCCCTGTCTTTCGCGGGAGAATCGTGCAAGTTCGAAGCCGCTCGGCCCTCGGTCGGCCTCTCTTCGGCAAGAACTTCGCATGCGACACGCGCCGCAACGATGCGACACGCGCAGCAACGAAGTGTGAGACGTCGCATGAAGCCCCGATCCACTGCCACCTACGACCACTTCCCGTCGACCGAGTGGACTTGGCTCGCAACGCGGATCGGTGAAGCCGCGCACGACGCCTCGGCCGCTGCTGCATTGCGAGCGCGGGTCATGGAGCGCTACGCCGAACCGCTGCGGATCTACGCGAAGGGGACGAGCCTCGGCTGGCTCGACGACCCCGAGGCGCTCGTCAACGGCTTCTTCGCGAGTCGCCTCGCCCGCGACGAATACCTCGTCAAGTGGTTTGAAAGCGCGATGCCGTTGCGGCGGTTCCTTGCAAACGGCATGCTCCTTTACCTACGCGAGGAGCGCCGCGCCCGCGCCCGACGCGAGGCCCGCGACGGCGCGTCGGTCGATGCGCTCTATGAACGTGGCGCCGATGCACTCGCTGCGCCCGACGACGCGCGCGCCTTCCGCGAACTCGAGCGCGCGTGGGCCCGCAGCGTGCTCGGCGAGGCATGCGAGCGCGCCCGCGCCGAACTTGTCGCCGCCGGAAAGGGCGTCGCGTGGGCCGTGTTTGAGCGGCATTTCATCGACGATCTCCCGTACGAAGCGGTCGCACGCGAACTTGGGATTCGCGAGGAAAGTGCGCGCCCCGCAGCCCGCCTCGCGCAGGCGAAAGTACGCGACGCGATGCGTTGGCTCCTCGCCCTCGAAGGCGTCGCCGAAGCGGATATGGATGAGGCGATCGCCGACGTGACGAGGCTGGTGGGGGGATGAGTGGGGGGCGGGACGCGGGCGCTTCAGTCGAACTACGCGATTTATCGAGGGGTAGCGTCGCGGGCAATGCGACGGGTGCTCCCGCGATGCTGCGGCGACTTTGCGGACTTTCGGACGACGCATGGGTGCGCCTCGGCGATGCAGTGTCCGTCGAGCAAGCGCCCGATCAGCCGAGATTCCGTGGAATTCTGCGCCGCGCCGCGCCGCTCGTCGCGTTCACGGCCTGTCTTGCG
>JAIYCA010000227.1 GCA_027488265.1 Planctomycetaceae bacterium | reverse complement strand
GGCAAATCCCCGAAGTTCATGACCAACGAACTTCGTTCGCAAGAGTTTCCAGTCCACGCAATGTCCGGTGATACCGAATTCAACCTCTTTCTCGCGATCTGGGCACCCACGGTGGTCGGAGGGCTCTTCGCGTTTCTCTTCGGCGCGTGCGCGGGCAGTTTCCTCAATGTTCTCGTCTGGCGTCTTCCGACGGGGCAGTCGGTCGTCACGCCGCCGTCGCGTTGTCCAAGATGCGGACATCAGCTTCGGTGGCATGAGAATCTCCCGATCGTTGGTTGGCTACTCCTGCGAGGCCGTTGCAGTGCCTGTCGCGTGCGGATCAGTCCGCAGTATCCGCTCGTGGAATTGCTCGTCGCCTGCCTCTTTCTCGCTGCATTCTTGGCGTTCTATGCGCCCCTAGATCGAGGGGCAGCGAGTCTATTCCATGATGCCGCAAGTCCTTGGTGGCATCTCCAAGGCTTCGCCCGCTCTTGGCCTGCGTTCATTGTCGTTGTGATCGCGATCGCTGGCCTCGTGGCCATGACGATCGTTGATGCAAAGACCATGCTGATCCCGGTCGAGATTCCGACGGTGGTCACCATCGTGGCGTTCGTAGGTTGGCTTGTGCAGGGCTTTCTCCCTGAGTCACGAAGCCTTCGTGAATTCGTCCCGATTCCGGTCGCGAGTTGGACGGTGACGTTCGGCGCCGTCGGGATGATGCTGGGGCTTGGGGTGTCTCGCTGGTTGGTCGCGACGCGCAGGCTTCGGCCGTCGTTCGTGGATTGGGCTGACCACGTGAAGGAGGGGGACGACGGATCGGCCTACCCGCACGCGCGGCGTGAAATGCTGGTTGAGCTTGCCTTCATCGTTCCCGGGGTCGCGGGCGCCGGAGTGGCGTGTGTCCTCGCGGGCTTGCTCGGGTTCACATCCCAGGAGACGGTCTGTCAACCGATGACCCTCCTCGGCGGTTCGATGCTTGGTTGGATTGTCGGGGGTGGGCTCGTTTGGGCGGTACGAATCCTTGGTTCACTGGGGTTCGGACGTGAAGCGATGGGGCTTGGTGATGTCCATCTGCAAGCCGCTGTCGGAGCTGCGTTTGGGTGGAAGGTCGCGCTCCTTGCCTTTTTCGTCGCGGTGTTCATCGCAATCGCATGGGTAGTGCTCTCCCTTGTCTTCCGACGCTTCAGCACATTCTTCCGACGTGAAATGCCTTTCGGCCCACACCTCGCGGTCGCTGCGATTCTGTTCGTGGTGGCACGTCCGTTGGTTGTGTGGGGTGTGGATCAATTCGCGAGGGCGATTGATGTCGCGGTGACATCGACCGGCATCGCGCCGAGTACACGTGGTGCGGACGGCGGCGAAGTCGACTCGAAAATTCCGCGACGTCTCCCTCCTGCACAACTTGCGGAACCGAGCGATCGCAGGTGAAATGCGGCGGAGCGGGCAGCGATCTGAGGACGGAGCCTCGGCGACCCGCAAGCCTCCACTTTGGAAGGGACGCCATCACGATGTCAGGCATCACTCATTTTTTCCGTTCGATCCGTTTCATGTCCGTCGCGGCACTTGCTGCCGGTTCCGTTCTCGGTGGTTGCAACAGCGCCCAGAAGGACGAACTTGCGATGTTGAAGGAGTCGAACGCGCAACTCACCATCGAGCGTGATGACGCGCGGAATGCGCTCGACCAAAGCGAGCAGGAGCGCCGACGTCTCGACCAAGAGATCGCGTCGCTTCAAGATCAGGCGAAGCAACAGCCGCCGACGACTGCGCAAGCAGCGCCAACGACCGCAACGCCGAAGCTTGACCTCCCTGAGGGTGTGACCGCTGAGATGCAGAACGGCGTTCTCACGCTCACCATCGAAGGCGACGTGCTTTTCGACTCCGGCAAGGCATCGCTGAAGACGGATGCGAAGAAGACGCTCGACAAGGTCACCGCGGAAATCAAGAAGAAGTATCCAGAAAAGCGCCTCCGTCTCGCGGGCTTCACGGACAGCGATCCGATCAAGCGCTCTGGTTTCAAGACCAACTATCACCTCGGCTTCGAGCGTGCGTTCAGCGTTGGCGAGTACATGACTTCGAAGGGTGTCGCGACCTCCAAGATCGAATACTCGTCCTTCGGGCCAGAGATGCCGAAGTCTTCGAAGAAGGAATCGCGTCGCGTGGAGATCGCGATCGTCAACGAGTGATTGCTTGTGACTGATCGCGTGACGTCGAAACGAACAGCGTAGAGCGGAAACACGCGAACGAGCACAAACGCAAACATCTGATGCAAAATGACATCCACGGGACGACCCTTCAGGGTCGTCCCGTGTTGCATTTCACGAGTGTTGTATTTCACGAGTTGCAATTCAAGCGTGTCGCACTTGAAGCGTGTCGCACTTCCATCGTGTCGCGCTGCACGAGGGGCTCGCGAACCACAAACTCGTCGAGCGCCATCATTGCGATGTTCGCTGCGTGCATTCAACCATCGCGTGCGGCATCACCGCTTGCACGCGGCGCGCTCAAGCCTGAAACCTCACCCCTCACTCACTTGAAGAGTTCGACGTCGACGCCCTCGGCGCGGATCTTCTCCACGAGCAAGTTGATCTTCGCAAGCGCCTCGTTGAGACGGTTCGCGGCATCCGTCAAGCCCTCATAGAGCGAAGGATCCTTCATGAGGCGACCAATCGTGCCGTCGCCTGTTCGCGCCGCAACAAGCACGCGATTGAGTTCCTCGAGTGCGACGCTCGCGCGATCAAGCATGGGGAGCGCGCCGTCGCGCAACGAGCCGGCGTCCTTCGCGAGACTGTCCGCAAGCGCCTCAATGCGTTGCGCCATGCGCGACGCATTCACCATCAACTCGCTTGCACCGTGGACCGCATCGCGCGCGTCGGTACGAAGTTGTTCGTCACCAAGCCATGACTGCGCGTCAGCAAGCGCCGCATCCGCGCGTGCAAGCGTCTCAGTGAGTCGCTTCACCGCCGTTCGCACATTTTCTGGATCCTCCGGTGCGCCCGGCTCCGTCGGCTTCACGAGATCATTGAGATTGCGCGCGAGTTCACCGATCTCCTTGAAGTTGTCAAGGACCGGCTTCAGTTCTTTGCTCACGCGCTCAACCAAGCGGTTCTCGATCGGCGTCACAGTGCCACGCAACACGAGTTCGCGATCGAGCGGATAGCTCTTGAGCGGCATCGTCATCGGCAACTGCGCAGTGAGTTCGAGACGTGCGCCTGAACCAAGCAGCGACGCTTGGACCGTCGGCACACTCGGATCGGGGATGCGGACTCCGTCATCGATCGCCGCGGTGATGAGCACGGGGCGATCGGCGTCTTGCCAAATCTCGACACGCTCGATCGCGCCTACCGGAACACCGTTCAGCGTGACGAGACTTCCTTTGCGGAGGCCGCCAGCATCGTTGAACGCCACTTGCAGCGGCCAACGACGCGTAAAGAACGGCTCGATCTCGCCGAAGAAGAAGAGCAAACTTGCGCCACCTGCGAGCGCGCCGATGGTGCAGACTCCAACGAGGATGTTTCGTACGCGCTCTCTCATGGCAGCACTCCCGGCACGCGAGCCGCATCGCGGTTCGAGGATGTGACCTCGCGAATCGCGCGCAACTCTTCCTCGCTTGCCTCACCGCGCAGGAAGCGTGAGACGATCGGGTCGGTGGAGCGACGGAAACTCTCCGGCTCACCTTCGAGGACCACGTTGCCTTCATGGAACATGACCATGTAGTCGGCAACCTTGAACGCGCTCGCAAGATCGTGGGTCACCACGATACTGGTGACGCGCAACTCCTGCTTGAGTTTGATGATGAGTTCGTTAATGACGTCCGAACGAATCGGGTCGAGGCCGGTCGTCGGTTCGTCGTAGAGCAGAATCTTGGGCTCAAGCACAACCGCGCGTGCGAGGGCGATGCGTTTCTGCTGTCCACCGGAGAGTTCGCTCGGCAACTTATGAATTGCCGATTCAAGCCCAACGAGGCGCAACACTCGTCGAACACGCGCCTCCTCGTCGTACGGCGCGTCTCCCTCAAGTTCGCGGAGTGGAAACGCGATGTTTCCATAGACGTCGAAACTGTCGAAGAGCGCGCCTTGTTGGAAGAGGAAGCCAAACTGTCGACGGATCGGCCCGAGTCGCCGTTCCGAAAGAGTGTCAATTCGTTCGCCCTCGTAAATCACCTGTCCCTTGTCAGGTCGCAGGAGACCGACAAGGTGCTTGAGCATCACACTCTTTCCACAGCCGGACGGCCCCAGCACCACCGTCGTCTTGCCTCTCGGGAATGAGAGCGTGACGCCCTTCAGTACCTTTTGCCGCCCGAAACTCTTCACGAGCCCAACGATCCGGACGGGCGCGTCGGAAGGTTGTGACTCGGCGACAACTGAATCAGAGGGAAAGGGGGGCGCGGGTTCGGGCACCACCGTATCATCGGCCCTCACCCACACCCTCCGCAAGTTGCGGATGATGGGGATCTGGTGCATTCTCGCATGGCAAGCGAACGCGACACTGCCCGACTCGAGACCCGCAACGCCGACGCGATCGCGACGGATCTTTTGAGCGATCTTCCCTTTTCAGAGCGCCCGGAAGCGCGTCCCTCCAAGATCTCCGTGACGCACGAGGGGCCGATCATTCGGGTGGAGCGTTTGGAGTACGCGCCGAAGCAAGCATTCGATGGCCGCGCGACACCCGCCGCGGTTCGTGATGTTGTCCGCCATCCGGGTGCGGTCACGGTGGTCGCGGTGAAAGACGACGGAACGATGGTGCTTGTGCGCAATCGCCGCGTCGCAGTCGAGCGCTGGCTTGTTGAATTCTGCGCGGGCAAACTGGAACGCGGCGAGGATCCACAGTTCGCGGCTGGGCGCGAACTCGAGGAAGAGACAGGCTACACCGCCGGTTCCCTCGTCAAACTCGGTGCGTTCTTTACCTCACCCGGCTTTGCCGATGAGATCATGCACGTGTTTCTTGCGACGGGACTCCATCCGGTCGCGCAGCGTCTCGAACCGGGTGAAGAACTTGAGGTTGTCGAGTTGCGGCCTGAGGTGCTGGCGAGCCAAATCGCGGCTGGTCGAGTCACCGATGGCAAGACGCTCGGTGCCTATCTGCTGTGGTCGCTTCGAAGTCGTGAAGGAGGCGCGCAGTGAGTTCTGGTCTTGACTCGGGTCGGCAGCCGTGGGAAGAGCCGGATGAACGGACGCGCCCATCTGGTTTCGGCGGCGATTGGCGCGGTAGTCGAATGACCTTCGACGATCCGATGAGCTGGGCAGTTCCGGTCTTTCGAGTTGCTGGAATCACGGTGCGCATGCACCTGTTCTTTATCGTCTTCGTACTCGTGACCATCTCGCAATCGCTCAGCGTCGGAGGCGGTGGCGCGTTTTTGCTCGTACCTGCGCTGATCGGGCTTGCAGCACTCTTCACGATCGTATTGCTCCACGAATTCGGCCACGCGATCGCGTGCCGAGCGAAGGCGGGGACGGCCGATGAGATTTTGATCTGGCCGCTTGGCGGACTCGCGTCGTGCGTGCCACCGCATCGTCCAGCGGCGCACCTCTGGACCGCCATCGGCGGCCCGCTTGTGAACGTCGGTTTCATCGCTGTGCTCACGCCGTGGATTGGCCTGACCACCGGGCAATGGTGGGGAGTCGCCATTCCAAATCCCTTCGGCCTTCAGGCGCTCGTCCAGCGGGTCGAGGTCGGCGATTGGATGCAGTTCGCGCTGCTCCTGACCAACTACGTCGCGTGGACGCTCCTCCTCTTCAACTTGATTCCGATGTATCCACTCGATGGTGGGCGCATTCTGCAAGCGGTTTTGTGGAGAAAAATCGGCTACGGCGCCTCGATGCGCGTTGCATGTCGGAGCGGACTCGCGGGCGCGGTGGTGATCGGCGTGATCGCGCTGATTTCTGAGAGCACCATGCTGCTTGCGATTGCGATCTTCGGTGGATTTACATGCTTCGCGACCGCGCGACAGATTGAGCAAGAGCGGGACTTCCTCGGATTCGATCCGGATCCGTCGGAGTTGCTCGCGATGGACGAGGAACTGGAGAGTGAGTTTGGCGGTGGGTCCGGCGATCGGCCGCGTGGTTCGACGGCGGATGCGCCGAAGTCGTCCGCGAAGGCTTCGCGTTCGGCGCGCGGACCGAGTTCTCCCGCGAAATCTGTTGAGAAGGAAGCCGAAGTCGCGCGTGCGAAAGAAGCGGAACTCGATCGCATTCTCGCGAAGATCGCGGCGAGCGGGCTCGAGAGCCTGACGCCTGCCGAGCGTGAGGCGTTGCAGCGCGCGACGGACGAGAAACGCGACCGCTAGAGGTTCGACGCACGTAACGACGTGGCGGTGTCTCGCGCGGGTTCTGCGCATCTCTCCGTCGTCTGGCGCCTCGTGCGTTCGTGGGCTGCTGTCGGATGTCATCCGACACGCCATGCTTCGTATGCACATCACGGAGCGAACACCGTACACTCGCGCCGATGGGTATCTCCGACCGAGACTACACGCGTGATCCGAGCGCGACATCGAGAAACAGTGCAGTTCGTGCTGCGGGTCTCCGCGGACGTGTCTTCGGTGGACAAGCCGTGGGCCGTCGCGAATCACGTTTGCCGTGGCCAGTCCACGTGATTGTCATCATGGTGTGTTGTGCGGTGTTCGCGATTGACTCCATGCTCGCGCCGCAGCCTGTTCAGTTCGGCGAGTGGCGCGCGGTGCCCGGCCGTGAACAGGCCTTCGCCGATCTCTCTGCTTCGCGGGCGACATACAGCGTCTATCCGCTCTATCGCGATCCACAGGGAAAGCCAGTGGTCGATCCGAGCGGTCGTGGACTCATGGGCATTTGGGTCGGGCAGTTGCCCGAGATGACCGCGAAGCAATATGAACCGGTTGCGACCGCGCCGTTTGCGTATGTCACGCCGATCAAAAAGTGGTTGCAGTTCACCACGGCGCAGGCGGTCTGGAGTTTCACGCCGACGGGCCGCGTGGAAGGCTTCGAGTTCTGGCGCTTCCTTGGCTACGGCTTTCTCCATGTGAGTTTGATGCACCTTCTTCTCAACATGGTGGGGTTGTGGGTGTTTGGTCCGATTGTCGAAGAACGCTTCGGGGGCGCGCGTTTCCTTGCGCTCTTCCTCACGGCCACCATCGCGGGCGCGCTTCTCTTTCTTGTGCTCAATGCAGCCGGCATCGCGTGGGTGAAGTCGCAAGGAAGCACGGTCGCGGTGCCCGGACTTCTCTTCAACGACCCGTGGATTCCGTTGATCGGTGCGAGCGGCGGCGTCTGCGGCATCGTGCTTGCGGCAGCCTGGCTTCGACCAAACGAACCCATGGAGATTCTCGGGATCATTCCAATCAAGTTGAAGTTCCTCGCTCTCGGCCTTGTTGGAATCTCGGTCTACACGCTGCTCGCGCAGGGCAACAACTCGGGTGGCGAAGCGGCGCACCTTGGCGGAGCGATTGCTGGTTGGTGGGTCGCGCAACGGCCGCATCTTCTTGACGGGTTCTTCGATTTGTTCGGCCGTGCCGGAACAAAGGTCGGTGGCAAAACGCGCGCCGCTCCGAGCACCGCGCCAAGCGAAGCGGAGATTGACCGGATTCTCGACAAGGTTCGTGAGAAGGGGCTCGGCAGTCTGAGTGAGCGCGAGCGAACGACGTTGCGCAACGCGACCGATGAGAGGAAGCGCGATGGCCGCGGGTCGTAACGCCATTCGATTCGAAGTCCTCGGTCGGAGTGCATCGACTCGCGCACGCCGCGGCCGCGTGACCACACCGCACGGAACCTTTGAAACGCCCGCGTACATGCCAGTCGCCACAGCGGCATCGATGAAGGGGCTCACGCCGGATCAGATTCGTTCGACCGGCAGCGAGATCATCCTCAACAACGCGTACCACTTGATGCTGCGCCCTGGCGCCGAGCGCATCGCGGCCTTCGGTGGCAGCCATCGATTCATGCGTTGGGACGGGCCGATCCTCACCGACTCGGGCGGCTTCCAAGCGTGGTCGATGTCCGAGGGCACGAAGATCTCGGAGGAAGGCGTTGAGTTCCGTTCCTTCGTCGATGGTTCGAAACTCATGCTCTCACCGGAGCGATCGATCGCGGTTCAAAACGCGATTGGTTCCGACATCATGATGGCCTTCGACGATTGCCCACCGGCGCTTGTGCCGGAGGTCGCGTCGTCTGATCCGCAGTTGTCGCGGAAGCGCCGGTCGAAGCCCGAGGAGCACAAGTGTCGGCTTGAAGACGCGATCGACCGCACGGCGCGCTGGCTCGAACGCTGCATCGCGGCGCATGCAAAGCCAGATGAGCAGGGGCTCTTTGGCATCGTCCAGGGTGGCACCGACCTCGAACTCCGCAAGCGCTCGGTTGAGCAGATCTGCGCGTTCGATTTGCCCGGCTTTGCGATCGGGGGAGTTGCGGTTGGCGAAAGCCCCGACGAGATTCATCGCACGGTCGACGCCGTCGCCCCCATGCTTCCCGAGGATCGCCCTCGGTACTTGATGGGGGTCGGTTACGAACGCGACATCCTCGCGGCGGTACTCGCGGGGGTCGATATGTTCGATTGCGTCCTTCCGACCCGGAACGGTCGCAAGGGGTACGCATTCACCACAAATGGGCCGCTTCGGATTCGGAACGCCTGCCACACCCTCGATCAAGGGCCCCTCGACCCATTCTGCGACTGTCTCGCCTGCGCGGGCGGCTTCTCTCGGGGCTACCTTCGGCACCTCTTTATGGCTGACGAGATGCTCGGCCCGACCCTCCTTAGCATCCACAACATCCGCCACTTCCAGCGCCTGATGGTGGACATTCGCCGCACGATCGGCGATGATGGCTGGTCCGAGTTTTCGGAGCGCTGGCCATGCCTTCGGGCACCGAGCGCTGCTGGGACGGGAGAGTCGGTTGGGGAGGAGCGGGGCAACGCCTCGGGCGGCGCGCACTCGTCATAGCGATGTGCGCATGGCCTTTTCTGTATTGGCCTTTTCTGTACTGGCCTGTCGGACGTGTGAGGCGTAAGACGCGACCGCCGGATGGAGTTTCGGCGCGCGGATGAGGCCCACGGAGTTCTGGAACGACGAAAGAGCTCGTTGCTTCGAACGCCCGTGCGGCTGCCACGCACCGATTCGAGATGAGTAGATTGGATTTCTCGCCGCGGGATTGTCAGAGGTCGGTCGAGTCGGTGCCCCGAATGGCCGACGAATGACCGTCGAACGATCTCCGAGAAGTTTTTGAAACTTCTCGGTCCCAAGGTGAGTTTGTCGATAGTACGTTCCAAGTCGTTTTACGAATCCTTCGCTGCACAAACGTCGGGTCCATCCGATGCGTGAGGCGAGTCAGGACAAGTCAGGACAAGTCAAGACAAGTTCGATCAATCTGAGGCAAACCTATGTCGAGTGCTTTGCAGAATGTCGGAAACATGCATTTCTCCACGCAGGACTTCAACAGTTCCTTCTCGTCGATCCTTGCGCAGGATGGCGTGCCGAAGGGCGTGAAGAATGAAGCGACCCCGACCGCAGGAACCACCGCATCCGGGTCGACCTCGGGCACGGGAGCAGGCACCGATGGTGCGGCGGCGCGGCCTCAAGGTTTCGGGATCGAACTGCTTCTCTTTGGCGCGATCATTCTCTTCATCGTCATGACGATCCTCGGCGGTCGCCGTGAGAAGAAGAAGTACGAAGCGATGCTTTCGAGCATCAAGAAGAACGACTCGGTTCGCACGGTTGGCGGCATCATCGGCAGTGTTGTCGAAGTGAAGCCCGACGTGATCGTGCTCAAGGTCGATGAGAACTCGAACACGAAACTCACGGTTGCTCGCGGCAAGATTGAAGCGGTGCTCAAAGAGTCGACCGCAACCTGATTTTTTTGCGTCGCGCGATGCAGTCTTGCACCTCCCGCGACAGCCCACGAGCAATTTCAAGCATGTCCGTCTCCGCACGCCTGTGCGCAGACTGAACCTCGCCGGTTCAAACCTCTCAGCACATTTCCCGAAGCCCGTTCTTTGGATTCCGCAATGAAGAAAGTTTGGTTCCTCACGTTCGTCGTCGGACTCTGCGCCATTTTCGGCGTACTCCTCTCGCAGAAGGGCATTCGCCTCGGAAAGGACCTTCAAGGCGGCGTGAGCCTTGTGTACTCCGTGAAGGTGCCTGACACCGGCGACTCCAATGCGGTGCTTGGACAAGTCATCGAAGTGCTGAAGCAGCGCGTGAATCCGCAGGGCGTGCTCGACATCGCCATGCAGCCGCAAGGTCGCGACCGCATCGAAGTCGTGATGCCCCTTCCTTCTGCAGAAGTTCGTGATCTTCAGGTGAAGGCAAAGACGGCGATCGAAGAGTTGCTCGCGAAGACTCAGATCTCTGCCGGCGACCTCGATGCTGCGCTTCTCTCCGGCCGCGCAGCCGCTCGTTTCGGTGCAGTGAATCCGCAAGTGAACGCCTTGGAAGCGGAATGGCAGAACTATCAAGCTGCGAAGAAGGCGCTTGAAGCACTTCCACCGGAAGCTCCTGCGAAGGAGCGAGGGCCGCTCGAGGACAAGCTCGTCGCAAGCGAACTCCGCGTCGAGCAACTCAAGGCAGACATCCTCTCCAAGACGCTTCCTGCGCCACGTCTGCAGCGTGCATTGCAACTGTCGACGTTGCCAGCCGCCGTTCGTGATGCCGCTGGGAACCCAGTGGTTGGTGCCGATGGCAAGTCAGAGATGGGCCCAAGCCCACGCGAGAAGGAAATCGCTGCGATCAAGGCAGACTTCCCCGCGCTCGCGAGCGAACTCGACTCACTCGTTGCAGCCAACGATGCCTACCTCTCGAAGCGAACTGGCCTCGACGATCCCGAAGACCTGATGCGCCTCATGCGCGGTGCAGGTGTTCTTGAGTTCCGCATTGCGGTGCGAAACTCGAACCCGACCGGCCTCAACATTGAAGAACTTCGTCAAGACCTCGTGACCAAGGGGCCAGGTGCTGGCGAGCCAGGTCGCGCGCGTTGGTTCAAGGTGAATGACCTCAAGCAGTGGTACGACACGCCGGAGCAACTCCAAGCGCTTCGCGCGGATCCAGTCGCGTACTTCGGGTCGCGCTACGACTTGGTGGCGGGGCAGTTCGGCGGGGAGACGTACCTTCTCCTCAACGACGGCGCCGCGAAGTCGATGACACACGATGACAGCGGAGCATGGGGGCTGACCAACGCCTACAAGACTGTCGATCCGCGCCTCGGCGGCGCTGCGGTGGCCTTCCGTCTCGACTCCTCAGGCGGCCAGCGCATGGCGCGCTTGACTGGCGCAAATCAAGGCGAGCCGATGGCGATCGTCCTCGATGACGAAGTCTTCAGCGCTCCAACGTTGAACGCCACGATCAGCGACAACGGCATCATCACGGGTCAGTTCGACGACGCCGCGATCAGTTACCTCATCCGCGTCCTCACCGCTGGTAGCCTCGAAGCAAAGGTTTCGAGCGACCCGATCTCGGTCAACATCCTCGGTCCATCGATTGGTGCGGACAACCTCGAGAAGGGTCTCGAAGCGACGATTCTCTCCGTCGTCATCACCTGCATCGTGATGTTGGCGTACTACTTCCTCGCGGGTCTTGTGGCGGATATCGCCCTCGCGGTGAACACGCTTTTCATCTTCGGATTGATGGCGCTGATCGACGGCACGTTCACGCTGCCAGGTCTCGCGGGTGTTGCGCTCTCGGTTGCGATGGCAGTCGACGCAAACGTGCTTATCTATGAACGCGTTCGCGAAGAACTCCAACAGGGCAATCACCTTGGAACTGCGATTTCTGAGGCGTATCGCCGTGCACTCAGCGCGATCATCGACGGCAACATCACGAACCTGATCGTCTGCATCGTGCTGTACAAGGTCGGCGCAACCGAAGTGAAGGGCTTTGCTCTCACCATGTCGATCGGCGTCATCACGACACTCTTCACCGGCATTTGGGTCACGCGCGCAATCTTTGACACCATGCTCGCTGGTGGTCTTCGCAAGTTGCCGATGCTTCCGACGGTGGTGCCTGCGATTTCTCGCGTGCTCCTTCCGAAGGTCGACTGGATCGCGCTGCGCCCGACTCTTCTTGGTTTCAGCGGCGTGCTTGCGCTCATCTCAGTGGTTGTCGTGCTCGCACGCGGTAACGACATCTTCGAGACGGAATTCCGTGGCGGCGTATCGATGACACTCTCGACACGCCCAGCTGCAGCGGGTGAACCACAGGCGGTCGACGGCCACCTCGGCCTGACGCGCCAAGCGGTCGAAGATCGCGTGCGCGAAATTGGCAAGAATGCAGGCGACGACAAGATCGTCGCGCAGTTGGCGAACGCCAACGTTCTCACGGTCGGACAGGAAACGAAGGATGGCCTCGCGTCGAGCTTCCAGATCCGCGTGGGTAACCCGCCGAGCATGGATGGCGCGGATGAGTCGCGCATCAGCCGCGACGTCCAGGAAGCGGTTGTCGTGGGCTTCGCGAAGGACCTCGACGTTCGTCTTCCGCTGGAGTTCACGAACTCTGAGAGCGGCGACCACACTCCGGTGACCCGTCCGCTTGAGAAGGCCCTCGTTGGCTCCTCGATCGGTCGTCCCAATGCCTCGAGCGAGCCTGTCGGCGAGTTCCGTGGCGGCGTCGCGATTGTGATCGATGGCCTCAAGACCCCGATCACGGCGGCCGACGCGGCGGAGCGCATTCGCCGCATGCGTGCGCAGCCCGACTGGTCGTCGACGGCGGGTCGCCCGACGAAGGTCCTCGGCCTCGAAGCCGCCGACCCAGCCAACCCGACTGGCCCACAGAAGGCGCTCGTTGTGCTTGTGAACGACGCAGAGATCAACGCCACCAAGGTCGACCTCGAAACATGGGATCGCAACCTCGCAAGCAAGGAATGGGATCTCGTCCGTCAGGCGCTGACCCAGCAGGCGAGCCTTGACCAAGTCTCGAGCTTTAGCCCAGTCGTGGCGGAAAACCTCGCGGCAAGCGCGGTCGTCGCCGTTGTCTTGAGCCTGATCGGTATGCTCGCCTACATCTGGGTGCGCTTCGGAAGCTTCCGCTTCTCAACCGCCACGGTCGTGGGCGTCACCTTCAACGTCATCGTGTGCCTCGGGTTCCTCGCGATCTCGATCCCCGTCGCTCAGACGGGCTTCGGTACCGCGCTCTACATCGAGCAATACCGCATCGACCTCAACGTCGTCGCAGGCCTCCTGACGATCATCGGCTACTCGCTGAACGACACCATCGTCATCCTCGACCGCGTTCGTGAGAACCGCGGCAAGCGCGCATGGATCAGCCGTGAGACGGTGAACCTCGCGATCAACCAAACGTTCAGCCGAACCGTCCTCACCGGTGGTAGCACGTTGGCGACCGCGATCATTCTCATCGTCCTCGGCGGCACGGGCATTCGGCCGTTTGCCTACACCTTCCTCATCGGCCTCATCGCAGGTACGTTTAGCTCGGTGGCAATCGCAGCTCCGCTCGTGTACAGTCGCCGAGAGGAAGAGATTGAGCGCGCGAAGGCTGCGATTACCCCGACGTCGAAGACATCGGGACCTGCAGCGCAGCCCGCTTGATCAAACTCCAAACATTCCACGAGTGCTCGCCGGAACGGATGCCGGAGCACGAGCCTCGTTCGCAGTTGCGAGACCATCGCGGTTCGTTTGCAGCACGTTTTCAGTACGCTTTCAGTACCTTT
>JAIYCA010000322.1 GCA_027488265.1 Planctomycetaceae bacterium | reverse complement strand
TCTCAACGCAGATTTTGCAGCGTTTCTTGCTCGCGCAGGTGTTGCGATTGATGACATCCTCGTCGGTGATGGAACACTCTGGGACGCGCGACTTTGGCCTGTTGCGCGACGCGCCGACATCGCACACGTCTCGTGGATGTGGAACGGTGCACGCGCGCCTCGTGCGTGGCATGCGGCAGAGAGACGCTCGATGCGCGAACTGCTCGCGCAAGGTGACGCGCGCAAAGTGCTCGACCGTCGCGCGGCGATTGGTCGCGTCGCAGCGATCGAGTCACCGCACTGGGCGTTCTCGCTGGCTGGCGTCGCCGAGCAACTTGAAGGGCTTCATCGCGTGATCGTCGAAGCGCCGCGTGCGGAACGCCGCGCACTGCTTGCAACGGCACGCGCAGAAACAGTTGATCAGATGGCGATCGCACTCGATCGCGCGCACGCTGCGGCGACGCTTTCGTGCGCGGTGCGTGATCTCGGGCGCGTTGGTGCGCAACGGGCAGGCGAATTGCGCGCGCGCGCGTTTGCCGCCGTCGGCGACGCGGTGCTTTCGCGCGTTGAGTTTCCAGCGCGCCCAACACGCGCAGCGATTCTGCAAGATCAAGCGGTGTGGACCACAACGCCTGTGCGCGTTGATCTCGCGGGTGGTTGGACCGACACGCCTCCCATTTGTAACGCGGTTGGTGGAAGCGTCGTCAATGTCGCGGTCACGTTGCGCGGACAACTTCCGATTCAAGTTGTGGCGAAGCTCGATGAAGTTGCGCGCGGCGATGAGCCTGTGATTCGCATCACGAGCACAGATCTCGGTGAAACGCGCGTGATTCGCTCGATGAAAGACCTCGCGACGCGCCATGATCCAACGCGGTGGTCGAGTCTTGCGGAGAACGCGCTCGTTTTGACCGGCGCCGCACCATCGGATGCGAAGGCTTCGCTTTCGAAGTGGCTTCGCGCGATCGGCGGCGGCATTTCACTCACGATGTTTTCCGCGGTACCGAAGGGTTCTGGCCTCGGCACGAGTTCGATTCTGGGTGCGGCGACGATCCAATGTCTTGATCGCGTCTTCGGTCGCGAGCGTTCGGCAGAAGAGTTGTTCGCGGCAACGAGTGCGCTTGAGCAGATGCTCTCGACGCGCGGAGGTTGGCAAGATCAAGTTGGCGGCGTTGTTGGTGGATTCAAGATGGCAGAGACGCTGCCTGGAAACGATCAGCGTCCGCGTGCATCGCGACTCGTTGTACCTGATCGACTTGTGCGCGAACTCTCCGCGCGATCGGTGCTCTACTTCACAGGCGAGCGTCGCATGGCGAAAAACATCCTCGAAAACGTCGTGTGGAATCACCTCACGCACAAGCGATCGGCGATGGAAGCGGTGGCGGGACTCCGCGAAAATGCGTGGTCGATGCGTGATGCATTGACGCGCGGCGATGCGACGTCTTTCGCGGAACAACTCGATCGTTACATGCGATGCAAGCGACAGATTGATCCAGGTTCGTCGCCGTCGATGTTCGACGCACTGGCGAAGCGCTGGCGCAAAGATCTCGCGGCGTGGTGTTTCGCCGGCGCAGGTGGCGGCGGCTTCATGTTGTTGCTTGCGAACGACGCTCGCTCGGCGGAGCGGCTTCGCGCGGACATCGCGCGAAATCCGCAGCATCCGCGCGCGCGCGCCTTCGACTTTGAAGTCGACACAGTCGGCCTGCGCTGCGCCGTACTTTGATGGCGGTCTTCGTGATCACGCGTGATGCGCGCTGCGCGACGATCTCAATCGCGATCGACTATCGGCGTCGCAAGAATGGAAGTTCGAGACCGAGCGCACCGAGAGCGCTCACGAGCGCAAGGGTAAAAAATGCCTCATCAAGATTTCCGATGAGGGGCAACGCATCCGGCAGCAACTCGAAGAGACCGAGCGTTGGATTGATGAGATAGAGCGCACTGACGCACGCGACCAAAACCGCAATGACTTTCTTGAGCCTGCTTGTCGGCTTGCGTGGCGGAGTATGCGGCGGCTCTTCCGACGACGTTTGCGGCGGAGGCGGCGCCTTCGGACCGTTGGAAGGGATCGGCGGTTGCATGAGGTCCATCGTACGATGGACGCATGAACGCTCGCGAGCCGCAACCTGTTCGACGGGAACAACCGCAGTCGTTGGCAACGAATCGTCCATGGCTCACGGTCGCTGGATGTCTCGGTGGCGGAGCCCTTGCCATTGGGCTTGCGTTCTTCCTCATCATCGCGGCCGTCGTCATCTTCGTGCTGCTCCCGACCCTGACGCCGCCTGGGGCCGCCACGCAAGCAAAGTTCATCTCCGCACTTGGGAAACTGACCGAGGCACCGGCACTCAAGGTGGCGACCCGCGAGATCGCCGTGCGTGTCGACGCGAGTACGCCGACCGAAGCGACCGTGCGCGCGTGGCTTGTCCCGATCGGTCCAGGATGGAAGTTTAAAGTCGGTCGCACGAAGGTCGAGGTCATCGCAGATGGAAACCGCGTGCAATACGTGATTCCGCTCGAAGCCGACGGCCGGCGTGTGCAAGCAGATATCTCGGGCGATTTCAAAGGGCTCGACGGCGAAGTTGTGGTAACGCTTCCACCGCCACAGGTCGATGAAACGCTTGTCGAAGTGCAAAGTGACCCGAAGCGGATGAAGATCCAGATCGACCGCGATTGGGCTGATCACGTGGTCGGCGACGATGAGGCCCGCGACGAGGCGCTTGCCGCGATTCGCGCCGCGGTTGTTCGCGAGGCTTCGTCTGATCTTGCGATGTTTGAGGTGCGCGAGAAGGCACGAGCGACGGTCGTAGAAATGCTTCGCGCGCTGCTTCCTGAGAGCCTCCGTGATCGTCCGATTCGTATCCGTTGGAGTGATGAGGCTGACGAAATTGGCAAGCGCCCGCTCGATTGAGGCTACATTGCACGAATGGCCGTGCGCCCCGTGTTTCATCGCTCGCTCCTCGGTCGAAGCATGCTCTTCGGCGTTCTTCCCGCGGCACTTGTTGTTGCAGGCGTCGTGGTTCTCAACGGCGTTCGCGCGTGGAACAATCTCAGCGCGAGCGTTGAGCGCGACTTGCGCAACGCCACGGAGCTCGCTGCGAAGGAAATCGACATTCGCAACGAGAAAACGGTGCGGCTTGTCGAGTTGATGGCGTTCTCGCAAGAGAGCGGTCAGTTCGGTCGGCGCGCCGAAACGCTCGCGCTTCTCGAGCGCATCATTCGCGAAAATCCCGATGTCTACGCGGCGTACATCGGCTACGAGCCGAACGCCGACGGTCGTGATGCAGAAGGCGCGGGAGAAGGCATTCCCGCCGAAGCACTCGGCGAGGGCGGTCGCTTTTATCCCTATTTCAAGCGCGATCCGAAAGCTGACGGTGGTATTCGCGTCGAGCCGCTTCAAGAAATCGAGAACGACGGGGGGCTGTGGTACCGCTTTCCGAAGTCGCGCTACGAGCGATCGGGTGTGCGTGATGCGGTGATTACGAAGCCGTACGAGTATTTCGGCACCGACATCATCGAAACTGTGGTGCCGATCATCATCGATCGCAAGTTTGTCGGTGTTGCGGGACTTGATGTCGCGCTGACAGAAGTGCAAGAGCGTGTTGGCGCGGTTGCGGATGAGCTCGGTGCGGACATTTTCCTCGAAACGCGCGGACTCTATATCGCCGCGACCACCGATCGCACTGGCGGCGTGACGCTCAAGACGACCGAAGTCGCACGCTCGCCATTGGCGGCGATTTTCAATGAAGTGCCTGCGCAGGGCGTGCGTCTTGAAGAACGTGTCGATCCAGCATCCGGCGAATCCGCGTTCTTTGTCTCAGCGACGGTGCCGACGGGCGATTGGCGATTGGTCGTTCGCAAACCATCGAGTGCAGTCCTCGCGCAGCTTTCGTGGCTTTTCGCTGCGAACATGATCACGGCGCTCGTGGGTATCACCGTCATCGTGAGCCTTTTGCTTGTGCTCATCGTTGGCATCAGTCGACGCGTTCGCACGGCACAAGATGCGGCAGTGCGCATCGCTTCGGGAGATCTTTCACAGCGTGTGCGTGACGAGGCGGGTGCCGACGAATCTGCGGAACTCGTGCGCGCCATGGGTCGCATGAACGACGATCTTTCGAAGATCGTTGGCAGTGTGCGTGCGGCTGCTACACGACTCGCTTCGTCGAGTGTCGAACTCTCCGCGACAAGTCGCCAACAAGAAGCGGCCGCGGCTGCGTTTGGTGGGTCGACCGCGCAAATCGCCGCAGCGATTCGCGAAATCTCCGCGACGGGAAGCGAACTCTTGCGAACCGTTGGCTCGGTCGATGCAGGCGCGCGTCGCTCGGCGGAATCTGCGGGCGCTGGCCGGGAACGACTCGATGCGATGGCCTCGACGATGGCGCGGCTTGATGCGTCGACCGCAGAGATTGGCGATCGATTGCAGGTGATTTCTGAGAAGGCGTCGGCGATCAATGCGGTGGTTGAAACGATCACGAAGGTTGCGGAGCAGACCAACTTGCTCTCGGTGAATGCCGCGATTGAGGCTGAAAAAGCAGGCGATGCAGGTCTTGGGTTCCTCGTCGTTGCACGTGAAATTCGACGGCTCGCGGATCAGACCGCGTCGGCAACAACCGATATCGAGCGAATCGTGCAGCAAATGCAAGATGCGGTTGCCGCGGGTGTCACCGAGATGTCGCGCTTCACGCGCGATATGCGTGGTGGCACGTCGGATGTGCAGCGTGTCGCGAATGACCTTGGCGGCATCATCACGGAGATGAACGCGGCAGTCGCAGGGTTTTCCGAAGTCGAATCGGGCATGGCGGCGCAAGCGACCGGCGTCGCGCAGATCGAAGGCGCCGTGCGACAAGTCGCGGATGGTGCGCGACAAACGACTGCAAGCGTGTCGGAGTTCAGCCGCGTTGCGAGCGAGCTCTCGCACTCTGTCGCAGTGCTTCAGGACGCTGTGGAGCGCTTCCGATTGGTTGAAGAAGCGCCATCCACAAACGCGTCATCGGTGTACGCACATTCGCTTCCAACCAATCGCGCGTCGTTGCATTCCGCGGAGAAGCCGTGATGTCTGCACCGATGCCTGTCGTACTCGTGACGGTCGCGGGCAAGCGTTTTGCGCTAGACGCCTCGGAAGTTGTCGAAGTGCTGCCGGCCGTGCAGTATCGCCCCGCAGGCACCGGTCCAAAGTGGCTGCTTGGTCTCTTCAATCTGCGCGGTGCACTGCTGCCGCTCGTCGATCTCTCGGTCATTGTTGATGGCGAACCGACGAGTATTCGCATGGGAACACGCATCGTGGTTCTCTGCCTCGAAGGTGATCTCTTCGAAGGTGCGACGCGATCAGTGGGTTTACTTGTGCCGGAGGTCGCAGGTCTCGCGGTGCGCGACTTCCGCGCGCCTGGCGCGCACGAGGGATTCTCGTTTGCGGGGGCGCCGCATCTCGGACCGACGGTCGTTGATGAAGACGGAACACTGCAACTTCTTCGATGTCGACGACTTCTCGAAGGCGATGCTGCGTTGCGCGAACTTCCGGCGTCGAGCGTGGATGGGAGTCTGGGATGAACGCGCGCTCTCCGAGCGATGAAGCGCGTCATCGTGCACGATTTGAGCCTTCGGCCGCTGCGCTCGACGCGCTGTTGCAACGGCTTGTCGCGTCAAGCTCGTTTCCGCCAGCACTTCTTTCTCGCGCACGTCTCGCTTCGCATCTCACGTCTCGCGCTCAAGAATTGCGTCTGCCATCGATCGAAGCACTTGTTGTTCGCATCGCGGATGACGCAACGGAGTACGCGCGTGTTGAAGGCCTGTTTTCGCCGCCAGAAACGTGGCTTTTCCGCTATCCCGAGAGCTACGCATTCTTGCGTGCGCGCGTCGCAATGAGTGGCTCGGGCGTCTTTCGCGTGCTTCTTGCAGGTTGCGGCGGTTGGTGTGAACCGATCTCGGTTGCGTGTGCACTTTTGGATGGCGCATCTGGGTTCGATGGCGCGGCCGAAGCGCGTCGCATTGAAATCGATGCGATCGATCGCAATCCACACGTGTTCAGCGCGGAGCAGCGCTTCTCGGGGCTTGAGATCCGTGGTGGTGTGCCCGAGTGGGCCGAGCGTTGGTTTGATCGTGACGACGCCGTGCTGACCCCGAAACGTGAAGTTTGCGCCCTCGTTCGACCACGCGTGGTGGATGTGGTCGCAATGGTTGAAGAGTCTGTGTCAAGTCGTGCACGCTACGACGCGATTTTCTTTCGGAACGTCGCGATCTATCTCGATGATCAAACGCGCGCGCGGATTTTCCGAGGATTCGCAGAGATTCTCGCGGAAGATGGTGTGCTGCTCGTTGGACACTCCGAGACATTCGCTGCCGCGGAAGCGACGGGTTTTGCGCCGTTGTCAGCAGCTGGTGCTTTCGCGTTGTCGGCGAAGAGAACGGAAGGAACGGCGACCGAACGTGCAGCGCACGATCCGTCGAACGTGCAGTCACGCATGGCGAAGAGTCCGACGCGTGCTTTGTCACGACCCGCTGATGCAACGGCGCATGAGCGTGCACGCGAGCCCGTGCGCAAGCCTGAG
>JAIYCA010000117.1 GCA_027488265.1 Planctomycetaceae bacterium | reverse complement strand
TCGTGGAAAGCGTCGGCATCCGCTCGACCCGCGTGCGCACGGCCGACGACTCCGTTGTCGTCGTGCCCAACGCCTCACTTGCGTCGGCGACCATCCTCAACCTCGGCAAGCAGAGGCCACGGACGCTCAGCCTGCAGATTCTCGTGATGCAGGGCGCGACGCTCGAGAAGGTGGAGCGCTTCATCGCGGCGCTGCGGGATCGCATCGGCGCGAACCCAGCGTTCATGACGGGACGAACCACGATCGGCGTTTCCGGAATCGCGACCAACGGCATCCAGATCCAGTGTGCGGCATGCCTCGCCGTGGAATCCGATCAGGCAGAGTCCGCTGCGCGGCATCAGTTCCTGGTGGAAGTCATGGCGGTCGCAGACAAGGAAGGCCTCGGCCTCGGCCCGCAACTCGCGCGCGATGCGACCGCACTCGCGGCCGCGTCGCCCAAGTTGTGAGCGATACACGGAACGACAACCCGCCAGCGACACACGAGCACCCACATGGATACACGCACCCACCGCACCTCCGCCATTCTCCGAACCATCACCGCCGGGGCGATCCTCGCAGTGACGCTCGCGTCGTCGTCCGGTTGCCAGGTCGCGAACCAGGCGATGCGCGCGGACTTCACTGACTTCAACACGATCCTCCGGAGCAACGAGACGCAGCAGATGCTGCTGAACCTCGTGCGCATGCATGACCGCGAGACGCCCCTGTTCTTGCAGGCGGGCTCGCTGACCGCGTCGTACGAATCCTCGATCTTCGCCGACTCGTCGGCCTCGATTCCCGCAGGTGACCCGTCGTCGATCGAGATCGGCGGCAGCTACCGGTTCTCCTCGAAGCCGATCATCTCCTACACGCCGGTGGAGGGTAAGGAGTATGTGCAGCAGTTCATGGCGGAGATCACGCCGCAGACCTTCGCGATGCTCGTGCGCGCGGGCTGGCCGATCTCGAAGCTCGGCGAACTGCTCGTCGCATCCGTCACGCTCGATTCCGGCGAGCGGCTGGTCGGCCGCCCGAGCGCCCCGTCGAATCCACGATTCCGTGAGTTCTTCGAGACCCTCAAGGCTTCGGAGGAGCGCGACGACCTAGAGGTCCTCGGTCGCAAGGACGGCGGCATCGACCTCCGTGCGGGCACGCTGACCATCCCCATCGAGCGGATTCAGTTTCGATCGCTCTTCTCGGCGATGTTCAACGCATCACGCGACGTGCAGACTCCCGCCTCTCGCGCCAGCTGGGCGAAGTCCACGCCTGGTGGACAGGAGATCGACGTGCGTGTCTCGGACAAGCCGCCGGTGGACGCGCTTGTCTGTGTCGAGTACGCGGGTTCGTACTACAGCATCGCCAATGACGATATCCGCTCGAAGGACACGCTCGCGCTGCTGATGCAGTTGAGCCGCATCCAGTCGGGACCTTCGGCGCCCGCACCGCTGATCACCATTCCCGCGCGCTGAACCCGCGTCGCGCCCGCATGGATTCGCCGTCAGTGAAACAGTGCTGGCCGACCCCGGCGTACTGCGTTCACCGTCGGGACACCCGATCATCGGTCGGGCCTCCGGCGGCTGAGCGGGCGTGAGGCAGGCGGTCGCGGCTCTGGCAATAAGTGTTCGAATTGTGGCTATCCGCGAAGTGGGAGTGCGCGCGATTCAGACTGCCCCGAGTGTGGGATGAAGTGAGCCTGCAGGGAGACCGTTCACGGGTCGCTTGCTCAAAGCAGCGACCGAAGTCTCCGCATGCTCCGCGGGACTCATCGTCCGCACCGCTCGGCGATTCCTGAAGGTGCGTTGTCGTTCACGCGTCTCATTGTTTTGACCGCTGGGACTTTGAACCAATGGCCACTTGTGCCGCGAGCCCGTTCGATGCTCGCAGAGACAATGCGCCGAGGTAGCCGCAACCGTTGGCGAGCGCACGGACAGCACCTCGCCCCTGGCCCACCCCATGTTGAAGGAGGGGAGACCTCCGCACACGCAACCCCTTAGAGACGATTTGCCGCAAAACGCCGTACGCACGCCGCAAAACGCGAACGCGTGGTTTCAGTTGGGGCCGTAAGGCTAGGGCGTTCACTCTGAACCGTTCGGCGCGCCAGTTTGGCGCGCGCTCATGAGGTTCACGCAGCCTTCGGCTGAGGATCGGAAGTAGGGCGGGCTGGATGAGCCCTTATTGGCCGTTTAGAAGAGTGATCTGGCGCTTCTGCGGTCTAAGGATTCCCTGGCCTCCTGCAAGCGTCTTCTCGTCCACGAGAGCTCAGTCATTTCGCGAGTGGTACGCTTCGCAGCGGGTCAAGAACGAAATCCAGTCATGGAGCAGGAATATGGATTACGTATTGGGGTGCTGTGGGAGCGTGCTGATCATCGCGATTCTGGGCATACTCGGCAGGTTCTTCGCAACCAACGCACGGTTGAAAAAGTGGGGATCTGGGCTCAGCGGCATCGGCCTCGAAAACGCCAATATCCTTCGCGGGATGTTCCTTGTGGTCGGTGACGACCACTGTTCCGACCTAGAAGCGGGCCTTATATTTGCTCGGGCGGGATGGTTTCAACGCGAATTTCTCAACGGTGAGATGAGTCGACGACTTGACGGCGCTGGATTCGTCTCACATCGGTTT
>JAIYCA010000433.1 GCA_027488265.1 Planctomycetaceae bacterium | reverse complement strand
GCGAGTGCCATCCCCTCGCGCTTCACTTCGTTCCGCGCTCGTCTCAACGGCCCACCAGTTGCGAGCACTCAAACACGACTGCGGAACGCGTTCTCCGCGTCGCGGAGCCGCTTCGACATCAGGGCGACCGTTGTGCGATCTTCCTGCGCCAACCGCTCAACGGTCGCCGGTGCGTAGCCGCACCAACCGTAGCGTCGCGCGAGCAACTTCGCCTGCGCCGAGCGCGGCCCCTTCGCAGCGAACTCTGCTGCAACACTCGCCGCGTGATGCGCAAAGGGATCGACGATCCCCTGCCACTGCGCGACTTCACCAAGGAGCCGCACATCAATCGAGGTGAGATGGCGCGCGGCAGCGCGGGCGTTCCGTCGGGCGTTCACGAGCTTCGCAAGCGCGAGGTCGGCAGCGAGTGCGATGGCGCGATCGAAGCGCTGACGCGACGGATCGAACGCGTGCACCACATCGCGAACCGCCTGCGCGATCGATCGGGCAAGCGAACGCAACTCGTCGGTCGGTAAGCGCTCTGGCCCACCGTGGCAATACTGATCCGCACGACCGAGCGCGATCACCAAACCACGTTCGACGAGCACCGCTCGCAAGCGAAGCGCGGCGCGCAAATCGGTTTCAATCTGGTCGATGCGCGCACGGTCTGGCCACTTTGGAAGTGCGTCGATCGCGCGCGACGCGCGACGCAGAAAGAAGTGCATCGCTGCAGCGCGCGCTTCATCACGGTCCGCGGAGGCTCGCGCATCCTTTGGGAATCCTGCTTGAATGTGGCGAGCTGAGGCGATCGACGCGATGACATCGCCATCCACAAGGCCGAGCGGCGTCAACTTTCGTACCGCGGGGGCCGCGGGAATGGTCTCATCCGCGCCGGGCAGTTCGAAGGTTGGCAACTCGACCCACGATGGCTGCACGCCGCGAAGGAGTTCCGCGCGACGACGATCGACAAGCGTGCGCACGAGCGATTCACTCTTCCCGAGACGCCGAGCGATCTTCACTGGGTCAATCCCAAGTCGCCACGCACGTTCTGCGAGGCGCCCAGCTCGCTCGCCAACGCTGCGCCGCGGGGCACGACCAACGCCAAGAACGCGCAAGAAGAGTAAGCGCACACCCTCGTGCGAGCGGCCGTAGCGTGCTGCGAGTTCCTTTGCCGCGAGGTTCAGTGTGCGACCCGCTTCGAGAAGCGCACGTCCCTCTTCGATCATGCGTGCGCGCTCACTGTCATCGAAACGGCGGAACGCACAAGCCCGCGCGAACTCCGCAGGATGCGAGACGCGGAATGACTCGAGTGACGCGCGGTAGATCGCAACGCGAGGCTTCCCACTTTCGAGAATCCAGTGCGCGCACAGCCCGTTGCGGCGCCAACGCTGCAGTGTCTTCGAAGCGACGCCAATTTCGCGCGCGAGCTCTTCCGGGGTCGCCGCGCCTCCATGGCGTTCAGAGCCATCGAGCGCCAACTGTTCCGAAAGATCGAGCACGAGTGTCACGAGGTCGGCCCGCAACTCCGAACCGCGGACCGAAACGCCGTCGGAAGAGAGTGATGTGCCCACAATGCGCTCGAGCGTGGTGCCGAGTGCGTACATCGCAGCAGGATCGATCGAGGGAATGATCGCCTCTGCGGCACGCATTTGCTGCTCGACGCGCTCGCGAGAGAGCGACACCAAGCGCGCCGGAAGCGCCTCCATGGTGGGGAGGGTGTAACTCGCCTTTCGTGGCATGTCGTGTTTCCCGACTCTTGCCCTACTCAGCCTCGGTGACGGCTCCGAGACAGGGTTTCCATACGCACCGGAACGTCTTGGTTCCGACAAAAGCAGCGAATCACGAGGGAACTTCGTTGGCTTTCCGGACGCGACCGTCTGAATCACCTTCTTGGGGTCGCATCTGTGCTGCGGGCCCCCACCGTTTCCATCACGGTTCCCACGAAGATGCCTGCGATCTCTGCGATCTCTACTCGCAAACTCTACCGAAAACCTGCCACCGAACGCCCCGTTTCCACATGGCGGGATGGGGAAACTTCCAATTCGTGAGGGCGATCAGACCCCGCTCCACAACACGCGGCGAAATCTGATTCGCTCGCCGTTTCGATCACCCTGCCGCAGAATTCACGCGAAACGTCGGCCCCCCAACATCAAGCGATGCTCGCGCTGCGGCGAGAATCTCAACCGACGTCGTCCCGAGACTCACCGTGCGCGGCACACGTGGATTGAGACGCGTCAGGAACTCATGCACGATCACGCCCGATTGGGCCGCGAGGCGCGGCAGATGATTCGGCGCGTAGAGATCGCGCGACACCAATTCGACTTCTCGGCCAATCCAGTCGTGCAGATCGCCCGCGTGAAGTCCCGTGACATCAACCGTGATCTGATCCATGTTCACGGCACCAACGACGGGCGCATGCACGAGCTTTCCATCCGGCGCAACGATGCCGACGAACTGCGTTCCAGCGCCCGCGTGTCGCGGCGCAGGCCATCCATCGGCGTATCCAACGGGGACAAGCGCGATGGTCGAATCACGCTCCGCGGTCCAACGGCCACCGTATCCAACACTCGCGCCCGACGGAATCGTCTTCGCTTGCACGATGGAACTCGTCCAGCGCACCACACTTCGAAGATCTTGCCGACGAAGGACGGGCACATCGGCTTCGAGTTCATCGATGCCGTAGCCGAGCCACGCGAGCCCGAATCGCACCATCGAGCGGTGATACGTGGCGCTGCGTGCCATCGCATAGGTGCTCGCGACATGCTCGAGTACGCCTTCGGGAATGAAGCGGCGATGCTCGTGAATCACGCGCGCATACGCTTCGTGCTGCGCGCGTGTCCGCGCTTCGTCGAAACGCGAGTGCGTGAAGTGTGCGTAAACACCGCGAAGTTCGAGCACTGAACTCGCATCAATCGCTCGAAGAATGCGTCCCGCGTCTTCGACGCGCACGCCACCACGACTCATGCCAACATCAATCTCAACATGCACCGGGAGCCGCGCGCCTAGCGTGCGTGCAGCCTTCTCAAGCGCCACGAGATTTGCTTCGTCGTGGATTGTGACGTGTAGTTGACCGCTCAAGAGCAGGCGAAGAAGTTCGTCATCGCGATCAAACTCATGAACCGGCATCAGCACCAGTACTGGCACGGCTGCGTTCATCGCCGCGGAGGTCTCGATCGCTTGTCGAAGCGAGTAGACCGCGAGCATCTCGGCGCCCGCCGCAACCAATCGACGCGCGATACGCACGACGCCGAGGCCGTATGCATCTGCTTTCACGATGGGACACAGCGCACACGATCCACCAACCGCACGACGAATCGCGGCCATGTTGTGATCGATGGCCGAGAGGTCGATGTCGATGGCG
>JAIYCA010000015.1 GCA_027488265.1 Planctomycetaceae bacterium | reverse complement strand
TTCTCCTGCGTCGCGGAAAGAAGGCGTATCACGCGGTCCGCGTGGTGCAGTAACGCGACGGCTTTCGTCGAGCCAACGGCACGCGCGAAAAAACGTGTCAGCCGGCGGGAACGATCTCAACGCGAATGACCGATGGTGTCGCGGTCGTGATGTCGACACCCAAAGGTGCGACCATCGGCGACGAGCCCAAGATGTCCTTCAAGAGCAACTCGTGTTCGCCGGGTTGCGTGGGGATTCCGTCTGCGCCGGTGCGGAGGCGAATCGTGCGGCCGCTGAGCGCGTCGCTTGCACGGATGACTGCTTGACGCGAGCCGGTGCACTCGACCGATGCGTGCACGAGATTGGGGGAGTTCACGAGTGTGCGCGAGGCATCACCCGATTCAATCACCACATCGAACGCGATCACGCGCGTTTGCAGCGTCTGCCCAGCGGCGTAAAACCAGACGACGATTGTGATCGCCGTCACACCCGCGAGATCAAGGATGCGCTCGCGCCACGATCTCAACGTGCACCTCCGTGGTCGCCATTTGTGCTCGGGCCTTGATCCGTCTCGCGCGTTCGAATGGCGGCGCGCGCACCCGCGACGACGTCGTCCACGATCGCGGGAGTTTGTTTGAGACGTCGCTCGAGTTCCTCGCCGAGCTCGTCGCGCGGAATCGGCGACGAAAGCGTGCCGCCCTCAGCAATGCGAATCGAGCCGGTTTCTTCGCTCACCACGACGACGACGCAATCGGACTCTTCGGTGACGCCAATCGCCGCGCGGTGGCGCGCACCAAGTTCGGCGGGGAGGTCTTCGCCATCCGCGAGTGGCAGTTGCACGCCGGCACCCCACACGCGCCCCCCGCGAATCACGAGCGCCAAGTCGTGGAGCGGCGAATTCGGCCAGAAGACGCTTTGAAGAAGCGGGGCACTTGGTTTTGCGTCGAGTTCAACGCCGCCCGAGAGGAGGTCGCCGATCCCGATGCGGCGCTCGATGACGATCAGCGCGCCGAAGCGATTCTTCGAGAGGAACTCGGCGGCTTCCGCGATGTCGGCGGCTAGGCCCGCGATTTGCGCACGCGGGCGCTTGAAGAGATTCGTTCGTCCGATCCGGCTGAACGCCGCGCGGATTTCCGGCTGGAAGACCACGATGAGGAGAATCGCGAGCAGATTGAACGCGCGGTCGAAGAGAAAGCGCAGGCGTTGGAAACTGTCGGTCGCGTCGCCGAGGACGCGCACGAGGAGTGCCATCGCGACGGTGAGGAGGAAGAACCCCTTGATGACGCCTGCGCCACGCGTTCCGCGGAGGAATCGGAAGACCGCGTAGACGACGAGCCAAATCACCGCCAACTCGATGAAGACAACGAGCGCGTCAGCGAGGCGGGTTCCGTCGAGATTCAGCGGCACGGGCCGCGATCATACGTTTCCGACCGTATCATCGCCGCCCCATGAGCAGGATCTCGACGAGTTGGGACATCGGTCGTTTCACAGGGCAATGCGCGGTGACAGGCGAGCCGCTTTCGCCCGGCAAACAGCAGGTCGTTGCGCTGGTGGAGCGCGAGGATGATCCTTCTGCACCGCTCGTCCGCATGGACTTTTCGGAGGCGGGCTGGAACTCGCCGGCACGACCGAAGGGCGTGATCGCGTTCTGGAAGGCAACGGTCCCAGAGCCCGGCGAAAAGAAGCGTGGCTTTGTCGATGATCAAACGCTGCTCGATCTCTTTGAGCGGCTCGGCGGCGACGACCGCATCCATCGCGTGCGCTTCCGCTTCGTGCTGATGCTGTTGCTCGTGCGAAAGAAACTCTTGCGCGTGACGGGCACGTCGTCCGAGGGCGGCGTGGAGACGTGGCATGTACTTCCGAAGGGCGCGGTGGAGGGCGAGTCGCCACTCGCTGTGACGAATCCGAAACTCGACGAGGCGGCGATGAAGGAAGTCACCGACCAGCTCGGCGAGGTGCTCGATGGAGCGTGGTGAGCCGCGGCGAAATATGCGGAGGCGCGTGGTGGCGCGCGAGCGGGCAGTTGCGCTGCTCGTGTGCACGACCGTGTTCGCGCCTGTGTTCACACTCTGTGGCTGCGCGACGGATGAGACGCTGAACACCGGCGCGTCGGGCCAAGGAGTCGATACGCAACGCGCATCTTCTGCTTCCGAACAGAAAGAACTCGCGCGTGCGCGCACCGCACTCGCGCCGCTTGTCGCGCAACAGAACGAACGCTCTGCGCGTCTTGCGACGTTTGAATCGCGCGCGTCGCTTGAGTTTCGCTATCGCGATGCGTCGGGCGAACACTTCGAGCAATGCGAAGCCGACATCTTCCTCGCGCCGCCGAATCGAGGTGCGCTGCGGGTGATGAAGGTCGGAACGAATCTGTGGTGGATCGGCGGCGATGGAACGCGCTCGTGGATCTTTGAATTGAACGTGACACCCAAGCGCGCGACGGTCTACGACAACAGCGCTTCGGGTGTCTTTGCCGAAGCGGGCGACGTTGTTGGTACAGGCGAATTCACGCTGCTTTCGCCGGAGAGTGTGCGTCTTTTGATGGGGCATGCCGCGATCGCGGAGGAGTGGAATCCCGTCGCGTTGGAAGGTGTCGCCAAGGATGCGCCTTTGGCGGAGCGCTACGGCGTGCGTGTTCAACTCGAGGCGAAGGGCGCTTCGGCAGCGCGTCTTTTCGCGACGACGACGTTTGGCCGCGATGGCTTGCCCCGGACGTTGTCGATTGAATCGATGGACGGAGTCAAGATCGCGGAAGCCACGCTCGCTGATCCTGTGCGCGCATCGATGACGGACATTGCGCAGGGCGCTTGGCCG
>JAIYCA010000060.1 GCA_027488265.1 Planctomycetaceae bacterium | reverse complement strand
GAAGAAGCGCGGTTCACCCTTCTCATTTGGCTTGAAGATCTCGGCGTGCCAACGCGCTTCTTCAACCGCGCGCTTCCAATGCACCGGGTCTTTCCCAGAGCGCACGAAATCGGTGAGATACGTCGCGATCGAAGATCCGAGGTGCCCGTTGATCGCGATGATGCCGTCGGCCCACTGCGACAAGGTCGACTTGTCCATGCGCGGGCGGTAGTAGAAGCCGTTGAGGAATGCATCCGACGAAAGCTTGAGAAGATTGCGCCAACCCGCGATGTTTTCGGCAAGCAGTACGAGGTGGTAGCCGCCATCCTTCTCACCCGTGTGCGTCTTGTCGCGGCGGTCGCCCCACTTCCCGTCGCGATCGACGGCGACATACGCCTCGATGCCAAGGATCGGCTTCACGCCCGCATCCTTGGCCTTCATGTAGAACTCCATCGCGCCGAACATGTTGCCGTGGTCGGTGACCGCGACCGCGTTCATGCCGAGTTCCTTCACGCGCTTGAGCAGTCGATCGATGGTGTTGCCACCGTCGAGCAGCGAGTACTCGGTGTGGAGGTGGAGATGTGCGAAGACGGGTTCGCCGTCCGCAACTGGTGCTGTTCCTTCAGCCATCGTTCAGCCTCGCGAAACTCGGAGAAGCCGACGCCGCCACGTATGACGCACCACGCGGACTCCGCCGCGCGCACCGCGCATCACACGGACTTCGCCGCGCGGGTCGCATCGTACGAACTCGCTCGCGACGATCGACCGATCCGTACGCGAAGTGCGGGATTTTCCGAGGTATCGCAAGCTCGGCAGCGCGCCTGCAGCGAAGAACGCGAAGAACTGTGCGACTCAGAAAACGAAGTCGTGTTGCAAAATCACGTTTCAGGGTCTTGACGCGGAAGGACGCGCACGTTTTCACGGCCGTCACCACGCTCGCTCGCGGTACCGCCACCGAACGCATCATCGTCGACGCGACGAATGCGAACACCAGATCGCGCCGGACCGCCACCCATCCCCGCGCGAGCACCAACGCCAACGCCAACGCCAAAGACGCGTCGCACAATCCACATCGCCATTCCGAGCGCAACAAAGATCGCAGCGCACCCGAGAAACGCGAGCAGCAATGCGAGGCCGAGTGCGAGCAGAAGTATTGCGACCGGCAACGCGAGCACGAACGTCAACAGCGCAACGAGTGCACGCTCGATCGGGCCTGCGTTCGGTCGCGCACGCCACGGTGGCTTCACGCGGAATCGGCTCGCGGTATCGCGACCGACGGTGAAGACGCGAAATCCACCAGGGAATCCATTTGGGAATCCACCAGGAAAGCCGCTCGGTCCGCCGCTTGACGCTCCATTCGATGCCCCGTTCGATGCCCCGTTCGATGCCCCGTTCATGCGAGCCATTTCTCCCGCATCGCGCGCGCAAGATTTCCAGGAACACCACCGCCGACTTCGTGTTGCTCAACGCGCACGACTGGCAGTACGCCCCAACTCGCGTTGGTCAGGAAAATCTCGTCCGCGCTGAGCACATCGTCAATCGTGAGATCTCTTCGCTCGACCTCGATGCCTAAACCCCCGATGCCCGTTCCCTCAGCCCATAGAATCACCGCCGCGCGCGTACAACCTGGGAGCACTGCCGAAGGGCGCGCACCTGCGAGTTCTTCACCGCGCGCAAACGGCAAGAGAAGTCGCCCGCGTTTCACGAGAAACACGCTCGACACACTTCCGCTCGCCAAGTGATTCGTCACCGAAAACCAAAGCGCTTCTGCACAGCCGACAGCCGACGCAGCGCGCAGCGCTTGAATGCGCGGCCAATACGCGAGCGTCTTATGCGCGGCGAAAGGATCAAACGGATTTGCCCGCGATTCAGCCACGCTCACCGCAACGCCCTTCGAGAAAAACTCATCGGGATAGCGCGTTGGTGGTTGTACGTGAATCGCAACCGTCGGATCTGGAACACTCGCAGCGCCGCCTGCGGCATTCGCGCCAGCGAACGGTTTTCCGAGATCACCACCCGTCACCGTCAGCCGAACGCGCGCGTCGCCACTTCCACTCTCTTTCGCGAATGCCTGCACGCAATACTGCACCGCTTCGCCGAGCGCTTCGACGCGCAATTGATCGAACAACTTGAGCGTGCGTGCACTTTCTTCGAGTCGAGTCAGATGCTCTTCGAGGCGCAACACCGCGCCGCCGCGCGCCATCATCGTTTCGAAAAGCCCAATTCCATGCTGAAAACCGCCGTCGAAATAGCCGACGCGCGCATCTTGAGGTTCGACAAACTTCCCGTTGATCCAGATCTTCATCGCAGAATCCTTACCGACTCTCCGCGTCGTCTGTTGCAGTAGTGAGCGCACCGACTCCGACAACACGGGCTTTGCCATCCATAAATCGCACGTAGAGATAGACGCCGCGCCCTGCGGCTGCACCGCTCGACAACCGAACCTCGACAGGCGCACCTGCGAGCGTGTCACGTATGACCTCCGCACCGACCTCGTCGGCCGGCACGAATCGCGTCTGGAACGCGCCGCCATCAGTGTCTTGCAACGCCTCCGGCGCGAGCGTGCGCCAGCTCTTCGCAATCAAGTCATCGCTTTCGGCGAGCGGTCCTGCACCCTCGCGCGCCGATGTCACGACTTCCTCGACGAACTTCTCGTAGATCTCAGGTTCAACCTGCGGCTCGACAGAAATGCGACCTGTTGAGAAGAGCCAAATCAGCCCTGCCACGCACAGCGTGACGATGGGGTAGGCGAAGCGGCGACGGCGGAGCGCGGGATCGTTCATAGAAAATCGCGGGCAATCGCTCTGACCAATGTGCGAAAGCCTGTCGAAAGCGGGCGCGCAGTGTACGCCCCCGCGACATCGTCGCGGATCGCGGAAATCCTCGGCTATCCTGCGCGCATGCTCTCGCATGCCTGCGCCTGCTGCGGAAAACCGCTCGACGCGACGTCGCGCTCATTCGCGCCGTCGATTGCGATGTGGGTTGCCCGTTGCCCGCGGTGCGCGACCGCGGTGCGCTGGAACATACGCCGGGCGCGCGAGCCTTTTCGACTGTGGGCACGAACGCGCGCACTGAATCTTCGCCTCGGTATCGCACTCGGTGCGGGCCAATTTGCGGGTTTACTCGCGAGCATCTACGCGACGGTACTCGGAAATGAAGCGCGGTTTTACGCGCGTCCCACCGAACTTCGTGGAAGTTCGCTCGCGGAACTCATGGCGCTCGTCGGGATTCTCGGCGGAATCATGGCGTTCGCGGCGAGCGTTTCTGCGTTGAACTTCGCACCACACCGCGGGAAACTCGCGCAACTCAGTTGCGCGTGGCTTCTCGGCGCACTTCCGATTCCGATGGGACTGCTCGTCATCGGCATGATTCCGCAACCGATGGAGATTCCACACTTCATCCGCGAAGTCCTTACCAACATGGGCTTCGGGCTGTACCTCGGGTATCTCGCGATTCCCGTGGCGATGAGCGTGGTGTTTCTTTGGTTGGTCAGCCCGATCCAACGTGCGGTGATGCGATATGTCTTTCGACGTTTTCATCGCCAAAATGCGGATCGGCTCCGCGGAGTTGAAACGCATGGGTATGCAGTACCACGTCGCGCTTCACTCCAGGCCACTCCCCACCACGAGTGAACCGCGAACAAAGCCACGTGCAGAAAGCACGTGAACGAAACCTTATGAACGACGACGTTTCTACTCCGAAATCTACTCCGCGCGAAACGCTCATCGGCGACCGTGCGTGCGCCCATTGCATGCACCCGCTCATGGGCGCCGCGATCGAGCGCGAGCCGACGACCGGATTGCTGTACGTTCGCTGCGTGGAATGTGGGGCCGCAAGCGCGTTGATGGAGTACCCCGTGGCAACGCCATGGGTGCAGCGGATGAAGTCCGTGGTTGCGACTGGTCTCGTTGCGACGGCAATCGCGATGCTGCTCGTACTCGCAGCAATCGTCGGTGGCTTCACAACGGGTGCCGCGATGTCTGGAGCCTCGCTGTCGGCGCAGGATGTGTACGACACGTTCACGCTGCAAAACCCGCCGAGCGCTGACGACAAAAGTGCAGGAACATGGGACCCGGCAAACACCGCGTGGCTTGACTCCCCTGCGGGTGCTGAGGCGCTCGCGCAGAGTCGGTGGTCGGCAGATGCTCTTCTTCCGTTCACAACCATCCTCGCGCTAGGCGGGATCGCCGCCGTGCCGTTCGCCCTTCTCATCGGCGTGGCATGCATGCGTTGGGCAGCGACGCGTCGCGTGCTGCTTGTCGTTCTCACCGCGGGAATTGGGTGGATCCTTGTTGTGGGCCCAGCGCACCTGCTCGCCGCATCTGGCCGTTTCCAAGCGAACTGGCGCGATTCGGTGCTCGAAGCGAACTACCTCCACTTTGCGTACTTGGGCGGGCTCGTGTTTTGCGGATTGTGCGCGCTGTGTGCGCTCATCGCGCCTTCAGTCGCGTCAATCGTCTTCCGCGCGATTCTGCCACCGCGCGACCGCCGACTCGTCGCGTGGATTTGGGAATGGCGCGGGAAACCTGTTCCGCGCGACTAACACTCGGCAAATCTGAGAATTCGCTGGCGGCGCAGCACGCTTTGCGCGCGCTGCTACTCTTCTCGCCCCCGAACAGTCGACGAACAGCCCACGATCAGCCCGCGATCAACCGGCGTTCAACCTGCGATCAATCTGCGATCAATCCACGAATGTCCCTCGTCACACTTGCCAATCTTCGCTTCGGTCACGGCACGCGACTCCTTCTCGATGGCGTCAGCGGTTCGATTCACGAAGGTGAGCGCATCGGTCTCGTCGGTCGCAACGGTTGCGGGAAGAGCACGCTCTTCAAGTTGATTGCGGGGCTCCTCAAGCCCGATGATGGCGAAGTGCAGATCGCGCGCACGGTGCGCATCGGGTACCTCGAGCAGGATCCAAAACTTCCGCAAGACAAAACCCTGCGCGGCGCGGCGGCCGAAGCGTTTGCCGCGATCGAGGCGCTCAAGGCAGAGCTCGAGTCGGTCTACGACCGCATGGCGACGGCAGAGCCTGATGAACTCGAAAAACTGATGAATCGTCAGGTCGCGATCGAGGAGCGGATTGACGCTGCCGGTGGCTACGCAGTCGATCACAAAATCGACGCGGCACTCCATGGCCTTGGCTTCAGCGACGCCGACTTCGAGCTGCCTGTGAAAGGTCTTTCCGGCGGACAGAAGGCTCGCCTCGGTCTCGCGCGGCTCCTGCTTTCAAGCCCCGATCTCCTGCTACTCGACGAGCCTACCAACCACCTCGACATCGAAGGTCGTCGCTGGCTCGAAGAGTTTCTCGCCGACGAGTTCAAGGGTTCGGTCGTCTTGATCTCGCACGACCGATGGTTGCTCGACCGGGTGACGAATCGCATCATCGAAATCGATCGCGGCGTTTTGCGCGAATACCCTGGAAATTACGCGGCATTCCGCGCACTGCGCGCCGAGCGCATGCTGACCGTCGAACGCCAACACGAGAAGCAGCAAGATCGCATTCGCCAAGAACAAGCGTTCATCGATCGCTACCGCGCGGGCCAACGCGCGAAGCAAGCGCGCGGACGCGAGACGCGGCTCGAGCGCTTCAAGGAAGAAGCCCTCGTCGAGAAGCACGCCGAAATGGGCGTGATGAATCTCGATCTGCCCGATCCGCCGACGATGGGCGACTTCGCGTTCGTCGCCGAGAACATCTCGAAATCCTTCGGTGATCGCGTGTGCTTCCGCAACCTTTCGCTCTCCGCGCGGCCCGGTGATCGCATCGGCATCATCGGCCCCAATGGCGCTGGAAAGACGACGCTCGTCCGAACGTTGCTTGGCGATCTCGAGACTGATTCGGGCGAAATCAAGCGTTCACCGCGCCTCTCGATCGGTTGGTTCCGCCAGACGCAGGATCACATCGATCGCAGTGTGCTCGCGTGGGAATTCTTGCAGAACACGATCCGTTCGCTTGAAGGGGCACCCCGCGCAAGCGAACAAGAAGCGCGCAATCTCGCAGGCGCATTCCTTTTCACCGGCGAAGAGCAAGACAAAGCGATTGGCGATCTCTCGGGCGGCGAGCGCGGACGCCTCGTGCTCGCATCGCTCATCGCCAGTGCGAAGAACTTGCTTGTCCTCGACGAACCGACGAATCACTTGGATATTCCAAGCGCCGAGCGACTCGAAGAAGCGCTCGACAAGTTTGGTGATGTCGATCGCACGAAGGTCGGCGGCAAGGGCGGACACGGCGGCGTGCTGTTGTTGATTTCGCACGACCGCGCGCTCCTTGACGATGTGTGCGACAAGCTGGTCGTGCTCGATGGCGACGGCAATACGCGCGTCTTTGATGGCTCGTACCGCGATTGGGAAGCGAAGCAAAAGGCCGAGGCCGCCGATGCCGCGGCCCGTGCGAAAAAGCCCGAGTCAAAGGCAGCGCCCAAGCCTGCGACCAAGCAGTCGACGCCCGCCAAGTCGCCTTCAGAGCATTCCGGCGCAACCGCGGCGACGAAGCCCGCGCCCGCAACGCCGTCGAACTCCAAGCCGAGCGGCAACAAGCAGCGAAGCAAATACTCGAATCTCGCGCTTGAGAAGATCGAAGCGCGCATCTCGGAGATCGGCCGCGAGTTGACGCAAATCGACTTCGAGTTCGCCGATCCGAAGACGGCGAGCGACGCAGAGAAGACGAAGAAGTTGCTGAACCGCCGCGATGAACTCGGTCGCGAGCAATCCGATCTTGAAGAAGAGTGGATGCGCAAGAGCGGCTGAAGATCATCTGGGATCGCACCACACACACGTAGCCCGTGCGGGGTGACTCCCATCTCAATCCATAGGCTTCAGATAGCCGCGCGTGGCCCGAATCGCGTTGAGTGCGTTACGCCGCGTAACTTGCGCGGAATGTCGCGCCGCCTTCGAGTTCAACCTCGATCGTGGCTGCGGAGGGCAGCGCATCAATTTCAAGGTATGCCGCAAAAAGACCGCCTTCGGTGGCGTTCGCTTGACGTGTCGCAAGCACCTTGCCGTCGCGATCCTTCACGACCACGCGAATCACTTCACGGCGATTTGCGCCGACTCCTTGCACAAGGACGCGACCGCTCTCGCGATCATCCGCGCGATGAAGGAGCGCGTGCACATGCGCGCGCGATTCGCCGATGACAAGCGCCAAGTCCACGTGCTGCGCGGTTCTGAAATCGAACGGTGCGATCTCACGAGCAGCCGCCAAGGATTCTGGACTCAACGCCCGCTCGTTCACGCTCGCCGCGAGTTGCATCGCGGTTCGGGACACCTGCTGATTGAAGTAAAGTGCGACGCAGAGGCCAGCGAACAAGAAGAACGACGCCGCACGCCAGAAGAGTTGCTTCTGTGGGCGCGCATTCGCATTACGTGCAGCGACCTCCGCGATGATCTCGCGCATCGATGCTTCCGTCATCGCCGTCGCACCAGAAACCCCACCATGGACCGACCCAGCGGCGGACGTTTGACGGCCACTCAGCGTTCGCGGACCGATCGTGGCAATGGGCTGCGCGTTCCGGCTTTCTGCGTCCATCGCATCGACAACCCGAGCCATGGTGCGCAGCGAAAGCGCGGCGGACGGTTGCTCGCCAGTCGCTCGAAAGAGTGGCTCCTCGGCGATGCGCGCTTGTAGGGCGATGATCTCAGCTTGCAGAGATGGCGTGGCGAGCGCGAACGCGCGCTCAAAGTTGGCCTTCTCGACCGGATCGAGGACACCAAGCATCTCGAACTGCGCGAGTTCGAGCAGTTCTTCGCGGGAGAAATTGGTGCCTTCGACGTCAGACATTCCTGTAGAAACCCTTGCCAAAATCCGCGCCTCAAAGCGAGCCACCCAAAGAGGTGGTCTCAGAGCGCTCAAACACTCGGCGCCCGTCGTGCATGAGGTCTGTGCCGACCCCAAGCATTTTGTGAGGAAACCCCCACGACGAAAACTTGATCGCGCCCAACATACGAGACCGGCGTTGAATCGGTTGCGAGCCAATCTGCACATTCTGCGCAAACGCCGGAAGCACCGTGGTTTCCGCGAAGGGCGTCGCCGCGGCCTCCAACACCTCGGGCGTCATGACGGGCACCATGACGGGCGCCATGACACGCATGTGAGCGAACGGCGCGGACGGCGGCAGAGATTCGGCGTGCATGGCACCTCATCCCCGCTCCTCCCGCGCACCTTCGAGTTCGCGAAGCCGTGTCAAACCGCGGCTCAACGCGCTCTTCACCGTCCCGAGCGGCGAATTCAATTGTTCCGCAATCTCGCGAAGGCTAAAGCCCTGTAGATAAGCGCGTTCGATGACAGAGCGCTGCAACTCGGGCAGGCGTGCGAGTTGTCGCTTCAGCCGCTCGCGGCCCTCTTCGCCTTCCATGCGTCCTTCCGCTTCGGGGCGGGCGACCGCACCTCCCGCATCCGTCCGAGAAGTGTCAAGTTCGGCCCGATCCGGCCGCGCGGACTGTCGACGCAAGCGGTCGATCAAGTGGCGCCGCGAGATCAGCATCACCCACGTCACGAGTTTGGCGCGATGGGGATCGAATCGATCGGCGGTCTTCCAGAGGCGGACAAAGACCTCCTGAACGGCGTCCTCTGTTTCGGCCCGAGATCGCAGCACTTGGCGGGCTGATTGATACACAAGAGCACCAAATCGACGGTACAACTCGTCGATCGCGACCTCGTCCGAGGCGGCAACCCGCTGCATAAGTTCCCAGTCGTTGTGCTCTTGTGAATCCATCTCGTCATTCGGGAATCGGGGGCTTTCAAGCCAATCTACGCCCAACAAACGCGGCTTGATCTCCACTGCCCACCCCGCTTTCAGGCGATCCGGGCGGTTCAGGCGCACGACAATTCTGTCAGGTTTCCGTGCAAACGTCGGCCACTCAACGGGTTCCACTCTACCGAGAACGCCACTTCCTTGCGAAATTGCACGCGCCAAACGCGCAGGCGAACGAAGCATCATTCCCTCCGCGGAAAGCGGCTCCATGGCAGAACGCCTCACTCGTCCCAAGCCCTTCCATGAGGAATGCCAAAGAATCTACAAGCGTTCTGTATGAATTCCAATGAGATCTGGTTTCGCTCCCCAAGATCCTAAGGTACTTTAACTCGGCTGCGTCGTCGTTTTGACCCTCAACGCTGAGCAGCCATCCCCGATTCGTTTCCTTCGGGGCTCGTCTTTCGTTTCTCCGCCCACCGATCCGGAGTTCTCGCGTGCATCACGGCCGCGACATCCGAAGAAACGATCTCGACCTCGCACCCGCGCGGTCGGTTGAGTTTTCATCGAGAAATGTCGTTAGGGCGACTTCGACGATGCCTCAGCGAGCGACTCCGACGAGGTACTCGCCACGCCGCCACGCTTCAGTCGCGGGTTTCACGATCGTCGAACTTCTGGTTGTGATTGGCATCGTTGCGATCCTGACCGGCCTTCTGATGCCGGTTCTTTCGCATGCCCGCGCCGCATCCGGCCGCGTGCGCTGCATGAGCAATCTGCGCCAAATCGGCTGCGGACTCGTCGAATACACCGAACGCTTCAACGACAGCCTCCCGCGCTTCAACGCCACCGCCAACCAGCAAACCGCTGAGTGGGGCGAGGCTATGGCCCTCACCACGCGATTTGGCACGCGCTTCGACGGCCTTGGTTTGCTGCTCGAAACGCTCGATATCACCGACCCTCGACTCTTTTACTGCCCGTGCCACCATGGCGATCATCCGTACGAGCAGTACGCACACCGTCTCGAAAGCCGTGATATCGCGACCTCTGGAACTGGTCCGATTTACGGCAATTACCACTATCGAACCCACATGGATCCGTCGGCAACTTCGCCGATCGGTACTCCACTGAAGGGCCGCAACCTTTCGTCGATGGTCTTGGTGGTCGACGGAATGCGAACGCGCCGTGACTTCAACCACGTGACGGGAACGAATCGACTTAAGGGCGACGGCAGCGTCGACTGGCACCTTGACCACGGCAACGCGATCTACAAGTCGCTGCCGTTTGAATCGGTCAGTTCTTTCATGGGCAACACCGTCTTCCAAGATGCGTGGCGCTGGATTGATGCGCGACCGATCGCTGAAAATGACGGCGGTTCGGGCGGCTCGCAAGACGAGTAACACGGCGGCGCAGGTTGCCGCGCTCGACGATCACGCTGGCTGCCCGCTTGAGATCGTGCGTGCCTTGCAGCCTGCGGGACGTCTCGACGGACGACGTTTCAGTCCCGCATCAGATCGACGACCTGCACGCGATGCCTGCCGAATCCGAAATTGACGAGCTCCGATCGGACAGGTCGCCATGGCAACCGGACAAGCGTGAGATCAATGCCGAGGAATGCCCACGATCGCGGGTAACTCGCGCCCCAACCCGTCCCCGCCACCGCAAACGCTTCGTGGGCCTCGGGAATGATCAACTCCAGTGATGCGCTCCCGCGTGGAATGTTGAAGTCCCCGCACATGATGTCAGGCTCGCCCAACTTCGCGTCCTCACGAACCTTGACCAAATCGGCACGCAACGAGCGCATGAGCACGTAGCGCGGTAGCGTCGTTCGACTCGGAAGATCGATCGGTTCGACGACGAGTTCGCCTTGCGACGTCTCAAATCGAAACCGCGAAACGTAGCGATCACGCGATGCGACGAGTGCGCGCGCTTCCGCCATGGGGACACGCGAAAACGCGATGAACTTGCCCGCGCTTTCGACGCGATATCCCTGCGGCACAAACACGCGGTG
>JAIYCA010000356.1 GCA_027488265.1 Planctomycetaceae bacterium | reverse complement strand
GCCTCTTTGCGCACGGTCGCTTCTTTGCGCAGTGCGTCGAGTTCCTCGGTGCTATCCCAGGCTTCGTAGGCCTTTCCTTCGGCGAGCAATTGCGCGAAGTAGCGGTCGTAGATCGCAAGTCGTTCGCTTTGGAAGTAGGAACCATTCGCTCCGCCGCCGACGCGTGTTCCATCGGGCGCGACGTACTCCGGCCCCTCATCCCAACGAATACCGAGCCAGTCAAGATCCTTCAGGAACCCGACGCTCGCCGCGTCCGATGAGCGCTTTTGGTCGGTGTCTTCGATGCGGATGATGAACGTGCCGCCGCGCCCCTTGGCAAACGCCCACGAGTAGAGCGCGGTGCGCGCGCCGCCGACGTGCAAATGGCCTGACGGAGACGGGGCGAAACGAGTAACGGGGCCGGAATCGGAACGAGCGGTCATAGAGGCACTCAAGTGGAAGCACTTCACGGGTGTTTGGACGGGACAAACTGTGGTCCGCGACCGCGCCGCTCGCACTGTTCGTGCAAGCGGCGAAGGCGCCTCGGAACAAACGCCCGAGCGCAGGTCGCGCAGCGTAGCGAAATCGGGGGAACGGCTCGAATTCTCCGCGCGCCAACAACCCGCGGTGACGTTGCCATCGCAAGCGCCGCTTGATGTTCGAGACATCTCCCGAGAATTGGCGCGATTCCTCGTTGCTTCTCCCGCACGAAACCCGAAGATGGCCCGTGGTGGCTCGGATCGGATTCATCTCAGATACCCATGGTCGTGCCGACCGCGCGCGGCGTGCCATCGATCTCCTCGTCGCCCGCGGTGCCGAGCGCATCGTGCATTTGGGCGATGTCGGCAGCGAATCGGTGCTCGACCTCCTCGTCGGGATTCCCGCGCTTGTCGTCTTCGGAAACTGCGACGACCCAAGAAACCTCGGGCGATACGCCGAGATTTTGGGGATTGATGTCGTGCATCCAAGTTCGATTCTTGAGTTTCCGACCAAGCCCCAAGGCGTAGGCCTCGAGAAAGTGCGCGCATCTTCGAGCGAAACGCTGCGCGTCGGAATCACGCATGGTCATCTCGAGAGTGAAGTAGAACGCCTTCTCAACGCCCGCGTGGATGTGTTACTACACGGTCACACCCACGAAACCCGCGACGAGTGCATCGACGGCGTGCGATTCCTCAATCCGGGCGCACTTCACCGCGCCAAATCGCACACAGTGCTGCTCTTTGAAACGACGACCACACACGCCTCCTGGCTTGATGTGGATCGCGAAGCACCACACGCGTCGTGAACCACTCCTCGCCGAAACCATACGGAGCATTTCGACGAACCGCGGGAGATGCACGGCACTGCTCTCATGTTGCTTCTCGCCAACGCCTTCGCCACGATCTTCATGACTGGGCTGATTTGGTTTGTGCAAGTTGTCCATTACCCACTGTTTGCACGCGTCGGAGGCGAGGAGTTTCCCGCGTATTCGCGAGCACATCAGACGCTGACAACACTCGTCGTCGGCCCACCGATGCTCGTCGAGGCACTCACTGCAGCACTGCTCGTCGTCGTGCGTCCGACGGGTGTTTCCGCCGCACTCTCATGGATCGGCCTCGCGCTTGTCGCGGTGATTTGGCTCAGTACCGCGGCATTACAGGTTCCCGCCCACGCGAAACTCGTACAGGGATTTGACCCCGCCATTGGCTCGTTCCTCGTTCAAACCAACTGGATTCGGACGTTTGCATGGACTGCGCGCGGAATACTTGTGCTCGCCATGCTCGCGCAGGCAATCGGAGCTCTTTCGCCCGCTGCAACTTCCACACCAAGCGTGACATGATCCCATTGGCGCCTGCGTTACAGTGCTGCGATGCCAGATGGGAACCACGCATCGAGTGCGCCCGAAGCAACACCGCGCAATGACGCACCGCGCGTCGAAGTTTTCGGTTGGACGGAGTCGTCCATCGAGCGATTGCAGGTCGCTTCGGTTGCGGATGCAGTCGCGCTTCTCGACAAATACCGCTTCCTCTGGATCGACGTCGAAGGCGTCGCGAGCATCGACGCAGTCAACGCACTTGAAGTTCCGCTCGAGATTCCCCCGCTTGCATGCGACACGCTGATTGAGGGTATTCGCCGGCCTGGCGCAGACGACTTTGACGACGTCACGATCGTCACCATGCGCGCGCATTTGCCCGACGCAACTGTCGAATTCGTAGATTTCGTGGTCGCGCCGCGATGCCTTGTCACGCTTCAAGAAAAAGCCGGCGGCGACGTGTTCAACCCCGTGCGAGATCGCTTGCTGCAGCAGTCGCCGCGTCTTGTGCGCACGGATGTCAACGTGGTGTTCTTGCTGCTCGGCCGCGCGGTATGCGAGGGCTACCGACCCGTGCTCGAGCGCTTCTCAGGAAGTCTCGAAAAGTTCGAGCGCGCGCTTGTTCGACATCCGGATGCGTCGATGCTCGATCGCATTCACAAGCAACGACGAGAACTCCTTTTCCTGCGACAAGGACTCGCACCTCTGCGCGAAGCGCTTGCAAACTTGCAATCATCGCTCTCGGTTCGCCAAGACGAAGAACGACACTTTCGGGCACGTCTCGCGGCGCTGCGTGAACTTCAAGATGAGATCGGCGCACTGCTTGACCTCGTCGAGTTCCAGAAGGACAGCGCGCAGCACTTGCTCGACCTTTATCTCAACGCCGCAAGTAATCGGTTGAACGAAATCGTGCGCGTGCTCACGATCATCAGCGTCATTTTCATGCCGTTGACCCTCATCGCGGGGATTTACGGGATGAATTTTGAGCACGACAGTCCTTGGGCCATGCCCGAACTCCGTTGGCAATACGGCTACCCCTTCGCGCTGGGACTGATGGCACTCTCTGCGGGCGGATTCCTCTACTTCTTCTGGCGCAAAGGCTGGATTGGCGACCCGCTGCAGCGTCGTCGTTCGACCGCCGCGACCCCGGCGGCGTCGGGCTCCGCGCACGACGCGAGCTGGCCGCTTTCCCTCATGCTTTCGAGACGAAAACCGCGCGCCAATCGAAGCGGTCGGTCATCGGGAAACCACGCAAGTGGCGGTCCCAAAGCGCCGAAATAGCGGCGGCGTGAGCCCTTGCGAAAGCGCGGTATCCGTCCGATACTTGCGGTTTGGCCTGAGATCGCCTCAGGCCGCGTCTTCTCGCGTCCGTCGCAGGTCTCTCTCCGCAGGCCAAATCTCATGCATTCCGGCACGTCTTCCACCCAACGAGATACGAGTAGGAACTCCACCTTGAGGAACTCCCGCATGTCTGAACGCGCCTCTGACACCTTCGGCTCGCTCGTCTTTGCAGGCGACGTGATGCTGAAGCGTCTCCCACCAGATGTCTTCATGAATCTGCAGCGCACGATCAAGAACGGCTCTCCGCTTGATCCTGCCATCGCGAACACTGTGGCAAGCGCCATGAAGGATTGGGCGCTTGAGCATGGTGCAACGCATTACTGCCACTGGTTCCAACCTCTCACCGGCACGACCGCCGAGAAGCACGACGCATTCCTTTCGATGACCTCGGACGGCGGCGCGATTGAGAAGTTCAGCGGTTCGCAATTGATTCAGGGTGAGCCCGACGCGTCGAGCTTCCCGCACGGCGGCATTCGCGATACCTACGAAGCGCGCGGCTACACCGCGTGGGATGCGACGAGCCCTGCATTCATCTATCGCTCGGGCGAGCAGGCAACGCTGTGCGTTCCGACTGCGTTCGTCTCGTACACGGGCGAAGCCCTCGACAAGAAGACTCCGCTTCTTCGCTCGATTCAAGCGGTGTCGAAGCACGCGATGCGGATCTTGAAGATCTTCGGCGCAGACCACGGCGTCAATCAGGTCATCACCACGCTCGGCGTCGAACAGGAGTACTTCCTCGTTGATGCCGAGCTCGCTCAGCAGCGCCCGGATCTCCTCATCTGCGGCCGCACGCTTGTCGGCGCTCCTGCACCGAAGGGTCAGCAACTCGAAGACCACTACTTCGGCTCGATTCCACAGCGCGTCCTCGCGTATATGGCTGAGGTCGAGCAACGACTCTTCGAACTCGGCGTCCCAGTCAAGACGCGTCACAACGAAGTCGCGCCGGGTCAATTCGAACTCGCGCCGACCTATGAGAACGCGAACGTCGCGGTCGATCACCAAATGATCACGATGAGCGTGCTGCGCGAGACCGCAGAACGCCACGGTTTCGTGTGTTTGATGCATGAAAAGCCCTTCGCAGGCGTCAACGGCTCCGGCAAGCACAACAACTGGGCACTCTCGACCGACACGGGTGTCAACCTCCTCGATCCGCGCGACGAAACCCACACAAATATGCAGTTCCTCGTCTTCCTCTGCGCGGTCATTCGCGGGGTGGATGTGCACGCAGAAATGCTGCGCGGCTCGATCGCGAGCGCCGCGAATGATCACCGTCTCGGCGCGAACGAGGCGCCGCCGGCGATTATGTCGATCTTCCTCGGCGACATGCTGACCGACATCCTCGATCAACTCGAGTCGGGCAATCCGAAGAAGACGAAGAAGGGCGACGAGATGCAGCTCGGCGCGACGACGCTGCCGCAGATTCCGCGCCACACGAGCGATCGCAATCGCACGTCGCCGTTCGCGTTCACCGGCAACAAGTTCGAGTTCCGTGCCGTTGGTTCAAGCGCCTCGGTTGCGTGGCCGAACACTGTGCTCAACGCAATCATCGCTGACAGCCTCGATTTCATGGCAACGCAACTCGAGAAGCGCGCGGGCAAGAATGCCACGCAAGCCAAGCTCGAAACCGCGGTCAAGAGCCTGCTCAAGGACGTCGTCAAGGAACATCGTCGTGTGTGCTTCGACGGCGACGGCTACTCGAAGGCGTGGCATGATGAGGCTGCAAAGCGTGGCCTTGCGAATCACAAGTCGACGGTCGATGCGATCGCGATCTTCGGTTCGAAGAAGGCTGCAGAAGTCTTTACGCGCTTCAACATTCTCTCGAAGCGCGAACTCGAAGCGCGGTACGAAATCATGCTCGAGCAGTACATCAAGCTGCTCCGCATCGAATCGCGCACGCTCCAGAACATGGTTCGCACGGCTGTCCTCCCCTGCGCGATGCGCTTCCAAGCGGAACTCGCAGACACGATCGGCGCCACGCAAAACTGCGGCGTCGAGTGCCCGGGCACCGAGGCTGAGTTGCGCGAAGTCGTCGGGTTGGTCGAGAACCTCCGCCGCGCGATCAACGCGGTTGAGAAGGCTGATGATTTCCACGGCGACCACGGCAAGCACGCGGCTCATTACCGCGACAAACTCGTGCCCGCGATGCTCGACGCCCGAAAGTGCTGCGACGCGCTCGAGAAGGTCATGCCAGCCGATCTCTATCCGCTGCCGACCTACGCGGAATTGTTGTTCTCGACCCGCTGAACGAGCACATGGCTCGAAGACCGCCGCCGATTCAATCATCGAGGCGCGTCTTCAACCGAAACCAACCCCTAGGGCCCTGCCACACGGCGGGGCCCTTTCTCATCAGTGCCACTGACGGGTGCTGTTGAGGGGCGACCGTCGCGATCGCCGCGAGACCTTTGGGCCACTGTGTTCTTGGACGCATTGCGAGGAAGCCGACACGCGGTATACTCGCCCCTCTTTTCCACCGTACGGAAACTTCAGGATTCATCATGAGCACCGCGACCGATTCACAGCTCGACGTCGAGATCACCGTCACCGAAACCGCTCCCTGCACCAAGCAGATCAAACTGCGCGTGCCCGCTGCCGCGGTAGACGGCCGCCTCGAGGCTGCGTTCGGATCTTTCGCGATGGAAGCGGCGATGCCAGGCTTCCGCAAGGGCAAGGCCCCGCGCGCGCTCATCGAGAAGCGCTTCGGCGGCGCTGTCGCGCAAGAGACTCGTCAGCAACTCATGAGCGAGGCCTACGGCCGCGCGATCGAAGAGCACAAGCTTCGTCCGATCACCGAACCCCGTCCAGTCGACGGCGAGATGGTCCCTGAAGTTGCGCGCGGCAAGGACTTCGCGTTCAGCGTTGAAATCGAAGTTGCGCCTGAGTTTGCGATCCCCGACTTCGCTGGCTTCGACGTGAAGAAGCCGACGATCG
>JAIYCA010000437.1 GCA_027488265.1 Planctomycetaceae bacterium | reverse complement strand
CGGCGGGCGCGTGCGCGCACGGAACGGATACTTCGAACCATCCGCGACGATGTAGTAGCCGAGTTCGCCGTTCGGGCTCTCGATCGCGCCGTAGCCTTCGCCGACGGGCGTGTCGAAGCCGCGGTTGTTCATGTACAGCTCGAACAACTGGATCACGCCTTCGATCGAGCCGTACACGTCGGCCTTCTCGGGAACGCGAATCTTGCCGTCGGCGACCGCATTGATCGATCCGCTGGGAAGTCGATCGATGAGTTGATCGATGATCTTCGCCGATTGCTTGATTTCCTCGAGGCGCACGAGGTAGCGCGAAAGGCTGCAGCCCGCGCTGGCGACGGCGATCGAGAACTTGACCTTGTCCGCGCCTTCGCCGTCCCAGTTGTCGGCGTAGCAGAGATAGGGGTCGTCCTTGCGAACGTCGCGACGAACACCCGCGCAGCGCGCGTTCGGCCCGGTGAGGCTCCACGCGATGGCGTCTTCCTTCGTCACCGCGCCAACGCCGTCGAGGCGATCAACGAAGATGCGGTTGCGGTTACAGAGCGTTTCGAGATCGGTGATCGCCTTCGGCAGACGAACGTCGATGAAGTTGCGCACCATGCGCTTGAAGACTTCATCGTCGGGGATGTCGCGCCATGCGCCGCCGACGCGCGTCCAATCGGGGTGGTAGCGCTGGCCCGAGATGTACTCGACGATGTCGTAGATGAATTCGCGCTCGTTGAAGCCGTAGAGGAAGCCCGTGAACGCCCCGAGGTCGAGCGCAGCCGCGCCAACGCAGAGGAGGTGGTTCTGGATGCGACCGAGTTCGCACATGATCGTGCGGACAACCTTCGCGCGCGGCGTGAGTTCGATGCCGAACAACTTCTCGACCGCGTGGTGCCACGCGATGTCGTTCACGATCGGCGAGATGTAATCCATACGGCTGATCGTGCAGACGTATTGGTTGTAGTCGTGATGCTCGCCGAGCTTCTCGAAGCCTGAGTGCAAGTAGCCGATGTGCGGCGTGCAGCGGGCGATACGCTCGCCGTCGAGTTCAAGCACAAGGCGCAAAGTCGTGTGCGTCGCGGGGTGCTGCGGGCCGAAGTTGAGAACCCAACGGTCTGGGGCCTGGAAGTGATCCTTCAGGTAGTCCGTGTTCTCGACGTCGAGACCAAAGCCCTCCGCGGGCGTGATCGTGTATGGCATAGGGGGCGCAGTATAGGGCCGACGGCACGTTTGGAGGTCCGCAGAAATGTGGTGCGGACGCGCTTCGTCGCGGCATGCAAGATCAGAGTGCGTTCGGGCGAAGGAACGGGTTCGTTCGCCGCTCGGCACCGATGGTGGTTGAGGGTCCGTGGCCAGGATGGACGCGCGTTTCGTCGGGCAACTGCATCAGAACTTCATGCAGCGAGCGCTTCATGGCCGCCACGTCGCTCGTTGGAAAGTCGAGGCGTCCGATGGAACCTGCGAAAATCGTGTCGCCAACGATCGCCTCCCCCGCTTCCGGGCACCACAGCGTGATGCCGCCAGGCGAATGGCCGGGCGTATGCAGGACTCGGAAGTAGTAGCCGCCGAGTTCGAGCATCTCGCCGCCGTTGAGGCACGCGTCCGGGGGCGGCGCGCTCACTGCGGGCGGGATGAAGATGCTCAGATTCAGATTTGGGTCTTCGTTGAACTCTTTCTCCGCGCGGTGGCAGAGCGTGTTCACCGGCCCGAGGCGCAGCCGCATCCGAGCGAGCCCAGCGATATGGTCGCAGTGGCAGTGCGTCAGGATACAGAGCGAGGGCTTGAGCCCTTCTTTCTCGACAAAATCGAGCATCGGCTCGGGCGCGTAGGAACAGTCGACGATCCAACAGGTCTTCGTTTGATCGGCGTCGTCGTGGAGGACGTAGCAGTTCGTTGCGAAGTCGCCGAGGGTGAACGCGTGGATACGAAGTGCCATGCGCGCAGCGTACCTGTTGGTTCGGACCGCGCGAATTGCAGGACGCGTGACGACGCGGCGCGGTTTGTAGGGCGCGAGTTGCAGGGCGCGGCGCGGGCGAGACGCACGCACGGGATCTCGCAGATTCGGTACGCTCCCCCGCATGCTGCGACCACGGACGGGCGCCACTCTCCTCCTGATCGGTATTGCGTGCTGCGCAAGCGGTTGCGACACGATCTCCTCCGACTTCTCCTCGTTTACGGAGAGTTTCTCGCCGCCAACACCGCAACAAGCGGCGCAATGGGCGGCCGATCCGAACGATCAAGAGAACGCACGACGCGGCACGATCCTGTTGGCAAACGCACCGTGGGGCGGCGCGCTTCCCTACCTGCGGATGTATCGCTTGTACGCCGAGGACTCGCTCGACCCCTTGGTGCGCGCGGCCGCGCTGCAAGCACTCGGTCGACACGGCGACCCTGAAGATGCTGTGCTCGTTGCGAAGAGCGTGACGAGTCCATTCCGACAGGTTCGACTCGCGGCTGCGAAAGCACTGCAGCGTTTGCATGACCCGGCGGTTGCGGACACGATTTGGCCGCGGCTCGTCGACGGCAGCGAAGACGCCGACGTGCGCGTCGAACTCGCGATCGCGCTCGGCCAATACCCAACGCCCGCGGTGTTCCAGGCCCTCGTCGCTGCGCTTTCGCAGCGCGACCTTGCGGTCAACGTCGCCGCGGTTGATTCGTTGCGCACGCTGACAGGGCAAGAGTTTGCGATCGACGAAAACGCGTGGCTCACCTATTACGCATCGTCGTCTACACCCTTCGCCGCGGGCCGCACCTATCTCTACCCGACGTTCGTGCGCGAACTCGATATCTGGGATCACTTGGTGTTCTGGCAGCCAGTCATTTTCGAGCGCCCTGACGTGCCCGTCGGGATGAAAGTGCTCGGCGTCCGCCGCACCAACGACGCTTCGCGCGAGGGTGCCGATCCGCTCGCACCTTCCGTGACGTCCGATGGTTCGAGTGACGAGGGCGCCTCCGTCACGACAGGCGCGAAGTCGTCGCAATGAACGACGCGCGTTCCACCGTTGATACACCGACTTCTGGAAACACGGGTTCCCGAAGTCTGTCGGGTTCGATGCATGCGGTGATCCGCCGCGGCTCCGCAGCCGCCGGCGAAAGCCCGCGCGTCGAGTTCGGCTCGATCGCGAGACCAACGACGTCACCGAGCCGCGTACTCGTGCGCGTCACAACCGCGCTGCTCACTCCGCTTGAACGCGAAGTCGCGCGCGGACTCGGCACCGACGCGGCGGGGCCGCGCGTCCTCGGCACGTCGCTCGTCGGAGTCGTCGAAGATCCAAGCGCGGCGAGTTCGAGTGGCCTCGCGCGCGGCACGCGTGTGGCGGTGCACCCTGTCGTGAGTTGCGGCGTTTGCGAGCGTTGCCACGGCGGACTCGCGCTGCATTGCGCGGCGCGCACGATTCTCGGGTTTGACGACGCCTGCGGTGGACTCGCGGAATTTGTTGCTGTCCCGAGCGCGAATCTTGTCGCACTCCCGAAAGAACTCGACGACGATCGCGCCGTTTTCGCGGTGTCACTCGCGCGTGCGATGCAAGCCGTCCGGCGCGGCGGAGTTGAGGGTAAGACCTTTGCAAGCGTGCTCGGCGACGATCTCATCGCGATCCTCGCAGCGGTCGTTGCGGTCGAAGAAAATCCGCTCGCGCGATTGGTCGCGGTCCACGAGTCGACGCTGCGCATCGCGGAGCAATTCGGCATCCGTCACCGCGCCTTGCAGGAAACAGGTCGGCGCGGCGATCAAGAACTCGTCATCGACACCGCAGGCTCGGCAGAAACGCTGCTCGCCGCGGCACGCATGGTGCGTCCGCGCGGACATGTCATTGCAGCGGGCGTTTCAGCGCGCGCGACGGTCGCCGTTGAACTCTCCCACATCGCGCTCGACGAAATCGAGTTGCGCGGCGCAGGGTTCGGACCGCTTGCCGGCGCCATCGATCGACTCGCGCGCCGCGTCGTCGATCCATCGCCGCTAGTCTCGCGACGTATCGCGCTTCAGGATGTGCCGCGCGTTATTCCAAACCTCGCGGAACCCGGAACCTTCGCGATGCTGGTGCAGGTGTCGCGATGACGCGGGACAACCAACGCGAAGAGCGCATTCTCATCGACAGCGCAGCCTCGCCCGACGATCCGGTTGGACTGACGAGCGCCGCGATCGAGCAAGAAGCGATCCCCGACGACGCAGGCGTCATCAAGGCTGGTCGGCTCGCCGGCAAGTCGATGTCGCAGGCGATCTGGATTCTCGCCTGGCCTGTGCTGCTTCAACAGACGATGGCCGCGGGCGTCGGCTTCGTCGACAAACTTCTCGCGGGAAATCTTCCGACCGAGATCGCACGCCCCGCGATGGACGGCGTCGGCATCGGCAGTTTCGTCGGCTGGTTCATCGGCATCGCGCTGACGGGCCTTGGCGTCGGTGGGCAAGCAATCATCGCGCGCGGTATGGGTTCGGGCGATCTTCGCGAAAGTCAGCGCGCGCTCGGCCAATCGGTCGTGCTTTCGCTCGTGTGGGGCGCGGCGGTCGCGATCATCGTCGCGCTGCTTGCCGAACCGCTCGCGCGGATGTCGAATCTCTCGCCCGAAGGAACGAAAGCGTGCGTCACCTACGTGCAGACGCTTGCGTGGGGACTCCCCTTCTCTGGCTTGATGATGGTCGGCGGCATGTGCCTCCACGGCTCGGGTGAAGCACACAAGCCATTCCAAATCGCAGTGTGGGTCAACGTCGTCAATTGCATTGCGTCGTGGCTCCTCTCTGGAGTCGCGATCCGTGCTGCGGGCGCGACCCTTCCGAATCCGTCGCCACTCGACCCGCTCGAATGGGGCGTCTTTGGCATCGCTGCCGGAAGCGCGATCAGTTACGTCGTCGGAGCGTGGATGACGTGGCGCGTTCTTCGTCGAGGCGTCAAAGATCTGCAACTTTCCCCGCGCGAAATGCGTTTCGATCGCGCGATGAGTTGGCGCATCGTGCGCGTTGGCGTGCCGAACTTCTTCGAAGGCCTCGCGATGTGGACGGTGAACCTCTTCGTCCTCGGCTTCATCGGCCGAGCAGCGGAGATGGGCATGGGAACATCGACGAAAGACGGCCTCGTCGGTGCCCACATCATCACGGTGCAATGGGAAGCGTTCTCGTTCTTGCCCGGATTTGCGATGGGAACGGCGGCAGGCGCACTCGCGGGGCAATACCTCGGCGCCGGCAACAGCAACTTTGCGCGCCGCGCGATTTGGCAATGCACGCTGATTGGCATGGCCATCATGGGCACGATGGGCGTTGCCTTCATGCTGTTCGGCCAGCAACTCACGAAGATCATTTCTGACGATCCCGTGCACCTCGAACTCGTGCCGAAGTGCCTGCTCGCGTCCGGCTGTATTCAAGTGTTCTTTGCGCTTGCGATGGTGGTGCGAAACGGGCTGCGCGGCGTCGGTGATACGAAGTGGATCCTCGCGATCACCGTCTTCGGTTGCTACGCGATCCGATTGCCGCTTGCGTGGTTCCTCGGCATTTACCTCGGCTACGGCCTCGTCGGCATTTGGTGGGGACTCATGCTCGAACTCGGCGTGCGCGGATTGATGTTCCTCGCACGCTTCAAGTACGGCGCATGGGAGAAAATCCGCGTGTAAATCCGCGTGGAAGTCTGCGCGAAGACACCGCCGCGAACTTCACGTCACATG
>JAIYCA010000355.1 GCA_027488265.1 Planctomycetaceae bacterium | reverse complement strand
TACAACCGAGGCCAGGATTCCGCCGGAATTTTGATGTTTGAGCAGTGCTCGCGGAATGTCGTGGCGCTCAACAGTGCCACGCACGGTGGCGACGGCGTCTTTGGTTTCACGGGTCGCGAAGCGCTCGGCGAGAAGCCTTCGCCTTCGTCGAAAATCGATTTCGACGCAGAAGGCACGGCAAATCTCGACGCGTGGTATCGCGGTCGTGGTTGCAATGGCAACCTCTTCGCGCTGAACGATCTCTCCTATGCCGCCGCCCACGGCCTCGAGATGACGTTTAGTTTCGACAACACGGTGGTCGCGAACCGCTTCGTTGAAAACGGAATCAACGGCGTGTGGTTTGGATACGCGCGTGATTCGCGCATCCTTGGAAATGACTTTGAGAAGAACGTTGCGGGCGATATCGCCGCAGAGCACGCACAGCGTGTGCGCGTTGCACGCAACGGATTTCGCGGCAGTCGCGTCGGGGTCGCGTTCTGGGATGACGAAGATCCTGGCCTCGCGAAGTTGCCATGGACACTCGCCAACGGGAGTGCGTGCGTGGACAATGCGGTGGTCGAGAATCGCTTCAATGACGAGGGAATCGCGGTCGAACTGCGCGGCGCGCTCCGAACGATTGTGGTTGAAAACACGTTCGAAAAGTGCGTGAAAGAAGTCGTGGAACAGATTGTGAAAGAAGCGAAGCCAGAAGGCGCGGAGAAGGTCAACGCGGCGGCAGTCGAGGCGGCGCGCGTCGCGTGGCGGACTGCGGACGCGGATCTCGCCCGTGTGATGGCACCACTTGATGCGCTGCCGGGTACGGCGCGACCGATTGGCGCGCGTCTTGCGCTGCGCGGCCGCGACACGATCGTCATGGGGCCGTATGGTCCGAAAGAGCCGTTGTTGGACGAACAGCCGAAAACGAGCGCGCCAGCCACGCCGGCATTTTCGAAGGAGCAAACGCCGTGATCTGCCCATTCTGTAAGGCCGACGATGACAGTGTGATTGATTCACGCGAAGCGGATGGTGGAACGGCGGTGCGTCGCCGGCGCGAGTGCAATCAGTGCAAGCGTCGATTTACGACGTACGAACGCTTCGAACGCGCCGACAAACTCACGGTCGTGAAGCGCGACGGAACGCGCGTGCCGTTTAATCCTGACAACGTGATGCGCGGCATTCTCGCGGCCTGCGGAAAACGCCCGATTTCCTCGGAGAAAAAGGCTCAAATCGTCCGCGAGATCGAAGACAGCCTCAATCGCGAGTTTGAGCGTGAAGTTGCATCGGTTGAGGTTGGACGGCGTGTTGCTGCGAAGTTGCGCGCGATTGACGACATCGCGTACATCCGATTTGCGAGCGAGCACGAGGACTTCCGCACGATCGAGGATCTCGCGGCGGAAGTGAAAGACGTGCAGGAGTCACCACGCGATTTGCCCGAGCAGACGCGATTGTTTGATGAAGAATAGCGGTAGATTGCGAGCGCGGAGCGAAGCGCAGCGCGAGAGGATGATGCCGTGCGTCCCGAGACGTTGCGTGTGGCATCACCTCTGGTGATGGCGAGGCATGGACTGCGCGATGGACCTCGTGGATGGAGTTTGAGTCGTTGGGGGGTGTGGGAGACGCTCATCCACTACCTCCTGCTTCGCAGGGGGGTAGTGCCACACGAAACGCCAAACGACTCCGACGTTCGTTTCTCAGGCTTCGCTGCGCTCCGCCTTCGAAAACATCTGGTGCAATCCGCGCCAAAGTGAGCGAACGCGGCGGTCGCGAACCGCAGGTTCGCCCCGCCGCCAGCCGCGAGCGCTCATGCATATCGCGGTCGCCGCTGCGGCGGCTCGTAACTTGAGCGGTCGCCGCTGCGGCGGCTCCCTCTGGTTGTGCCCTTCGGAGTGAATCCTCAGGGCACCGGGTTGTTGTTCGTGATTCGCGGTCGCGAACCGCAGGTTCGCCCCGCCGCCAGTCGCGAGCGCTCAAAACACCGTCAGATCTCTTCAATCTCCGCGCACTTCTTCGTCGCGAGGGCGTCAAGTTGATCGCAGTACTTCTTGGTCAACTCGTCGATGTCTTCTTTCGCGCTCTTCGCGGAGTCTTCGGGCACTGGGTTCTTCTTATCCGAGACGAGCGCATCGATCGACTTGTTGCCATCGCGACGCTCGTTGCGAACCGCAACCTTCGAATCTTCCGCGAGTTTCTTGACCTGCGTCATCAATTGCTTGCGGCGATCGGACGACGGCGCGGGCACATTGATGCGAATCATGTTGCCTTCCGACATTGGATTCAGTCCAAGCCCGGAAGTTTCGATCGCGCGAATGATGTCGTGCTTGCCCCTCGGATCGAAGGGCTTCACCACCAACTGGGTCGCTTCCGAGACGGAAATCGCCGCGAGTTCACGCAGGTCTGTATGTGAACCGTAGTAATCAACTTTGATGTACTCAAGAAGCGCCGTGTTCGCACGGCCCGTGCGAATGCCGCGGAGTTCGCGAGCGAGGTAGTCAGTCGAGCGCTGCATGCGCTCTTCGGTCTCGAGGAGAATGGTGTCGAGGTCCATAGCGCGGCGAGTGTAGCAGGGCGGGGAGTTCTGATTCATCGCGAAAACTCACGGGTCAAGCGCCTTGACCGCGCGCGACGAAACGGATGCAATGCGTCGATGTCATCGTTGAAAGTCCCACAGCGTCTCGTCTTGAAAATCAGCGGTGAAAGCCTTTCGCCCGTCGGGCAATTAGGGATCGATACGGCAGAACTCCGCGTCATCGCAGGCGAGATTTCGTCGGCGTGTGAACTCGGCGGGCAAATCGCCGTCGTCGTCGGCGGTGGCAACATCATTCGTGGCGCGCGCATGGCGAAAGACGGCGTCGTCCATCAGTCGACCGCCGACTACATGGGCATGCTCGGCACGGTCATCAATGGCCTCGCGCTGAAAGAAGCGCTCGAAGGCATCGGTCGCCCCGCACGCGTGATGAGCGCGATCAACGTTCCCGCCGTGGCGGAGCCATTCATTCGTGGTCGCGCGGTGCGGCACCTCGAAAAGGGCCGCGTCATCATTCTCGTCGCTGGAACGGGCAACCCGTTCTTCACCACCGACACATGTGCGAGCCTCCGCGCGATCGAACTGAACGCGAGCGTCCTCTTGAAGGCGACCAAGGTCGACGGGATTTACACCGCCGACCCGAAGAAGGATCCGACCGCGACGCGATACGACCACCTCACGTTTGCGGAGGCGATCGAGAAGCAACTTGGCGTCATGGACCTCACGGCGCTCACGATGTGCATGGAGCACGCGCTGCCCGTGTGCGTCTTTGACTACAAAACGGCGGGAAACATTCGCCGTGTGGTCGCGGGTGAACGCATCGGGACACTTGTCACGCGGTGAGTTCGTGCTGGTCGGCGCACGTTCGGCTTTGTGGTCGGCGCGATCCTCCTCGCAAACCCCGTCGCGAGCCTCCTCGCAAACCCCGTCGCGATCCCCGGCGCGATCCGCGTCGCGATCCTCGTCGGAACGCCGATTTCCTTACAATCGCCGGCCGCTCCGCGCGTATTCCCCCTCGTGACGAATCTGCCTTCCAACCCCAGTTCGGTTCCACCACCGCCGCTTGGAGCGGGTGGGGGAATGCCTCCTGCGGCTGCGGCAACTCCGATGTTGAGCGAGGAGCAAATCCTTCGCAACGAGCGGCGCCGCATGGTGCGCGAACGTTGGCTGCACCTGTTGCTCCTAGGATTTGCGCTCTCCATCGTCGTGCACGTTCTGATCTTGCTCCGCCTTTGGTGGATCAAGTTGCCGGAGCGCGTCGACCCTGACATTCCCACGGTGGAATTGAAGCTTCAGGAACTCCCACCCACAGTGGAAGTGACGGAGGACGTCGAACTACCCGATCCATCGCCCTTGGTGATGGGGCCTGTCTCGACGGAGATCGATCCGCTACCGAATCTCTCAAACGATCTCGCGAGCGACAATCCAAACGAGAACAGTTTCGGCGCGATTGAAGCCCCAGGCGTTGGCGCGATCGTTGGCCCGGGCGGCGCGGGAAGCGGCATCGGTATCGGCAGCGGAAAGGGCGGCGGCGGTACGAGCTTCTTCGGTATCGGTGGTCGCGGTTCGCGCTTCGCATACATCGTCGACGTGTCGGGATCGATGGAAGCGGACAACCGACTGCAGACCGCGCTTTCGGAACTCGCACGATCGGTTTCTGCGCTGCCAGATTCGACGCAGTACTACGTGGTGCTCTACTCAAACGGTGCGATCTTGCCGCCGTGGGATACGGGAAATTGGCTTCGATCGACGCGCTCGAATATCGCGCGTACGCGCCAGTGGCTGCAAGATCAAGTAGCGCAGGGTGGCACCTATCCACTGCAAGCACTGGAGCGCGTCTTCAACTTGCCAGAGCCGCCAGATGTTGTGTTCTTCTTGACCGACGGTGAAATCCCTGTCGACACGGCGTACCACATCAAGGATTTCGTCGACAAGTTGAAGCGCGATGTGATCATCAACACCGTCGGATTCTCAAGCGAGGCAGGCAAAGATCCGCTCATGCAAATTGCGAAAGAGAATCGCGGCGTATTCCGCTTCGTACCGACGAGCGGGGGAGCGGTGAGGCCATGATGCGCGCGCTTCACATCGGCATCGTGGCGGTGACGGCCAGTTTCTTCGCGCCGACACACGTACTGGCAGATATCACCGTCATTTTGCGCGGCGGTGCCGAGCCGGTGAAGGGATTGAGCGCGGTTGCGGCGTTGCGCGGGCTTGAAGTGCAGCAGGGGACGGCGAAGGCTGCGGTCACGATTCCATGGGACATGGTGCGCGATGTCGAAGGCGCGACCATTCCTGGGCTCGAGGGCGAACTCGCGATTGGGCAGGATCTCTGGCGCGCGCGCATTCGCGTTGAGCGCGGCGATGAGGCGCTGGCGGAACCGCTCTTCACGAAGCACTGGGAACGCTATCGCTCGCAAGATGGCCCGACGACCGCGGTGATCGCGGAGGGCCTTCTGCGCTGCGCGCTCGCGAAGAATGACCTGCGTGCGGCAGTCGAGCCGTGGAGCGTGTGCCTGCGCATTGGTTCGAACGGTGAACCATCGCGATATCCCGATCTTCCAGGCATCCTCGACGATACCACGGGTCTACTGCCTGAACTCTCGCCGTTCTTGCCGACGTCTACGCGGCCTGATTTGGCTGATGCACTTCGCGATGCAGCGAAGTCGATGTCGGCGGCGCAGGCGGGTGTGGCGAGTGAAGCAACCGCGCGTCTCGCGCGCATTCTTGCGGCGACAGAGCGCGACGCGAAGCCCACGCCTGCTGCAGAAGTGAGCCGCGATGCAGCGCCCGCGGTGCGTGCGCTCAGTCTGATCGAAGCGATTCTCTCGGCGCCTGATGCGCGCGCGGCTGCGAAAGCGGTCGCGGAGTTTGAGCGCATTCTTCCGGACGCTCCGGCGTACCTTTCCGCGTGGAAGTTCGCAGCAGCGGGCACGCACGCCGCGCGCATGGCGCGCGCGACGACGGGCGACAGTCGCAATCGCGCCTTGGAAGAAGCTGCACTTGCATTTCTTGCGGTTCCTGCGTCGGGACTCGACAAGACAGGTCTCGTCGATGCGTATGCACTTGAGGAAGCGGTCGCGCTCTTGAAGGAGTCGGGCGACAACGTCTCGGCTGCACAGGTTGCGACGATTCTCGACGAGAAAGTGCGTGACGCGCGACTACGCGTGAACGCAACGTCAGATCAGACGCGAGGAAATCCGTAACTCGTTTCCACGCGCTGAAATGGAAGTCAATTCAATCAATCACTCCGCGCGCTTTCGTCACCGAGCCGCGCCACCACAGAAGCACGAACCGAAGTGAGCCACGACATGCAGAACCTCATTCCCAACATCCTCATGCAAGCCGCTGAAGCGGAGTCGAAGGACGGAGGATCGCTCCTCAAGTTCATCACCGGTGGCGGTGTCATTGGTTACATCATCGTGATTCTCTCGGTGGTTGCGACGGCCTTCGTGATCATCCACTTCGTGCAGATTCGCCGTACGGCGCTTCTCCCTACGGAGAAGGTGCAAGCGGTGCGCGAAATGGTGGAGCGTGGTGATCTTGAGGGTGCGCTTGAGTATGCGGCACTTCCTGCGAATGACTGCTACTACCTGCGCGTGATTGCCGCTGGTTTGAAGCGCTTCCTCCGTTCGCCCTTTGGTGCATTCGAAATCAAGGCTGCGATGGAAGAGGCGGGCGCAGAAGAGACCGCGAAGCTCTATCGCACGATGGACGTGATCGCGACGATCGGCTCGGTTGCGCCGCTTCTTGGCCTTCTCGGCACCGTGCAAGGCATGATCGGTGCGTTCGATACCGTCGCAACGGGTGCGGCAAACAACGCGAGCTACTACGAAGAACTCGCCTCGAACATCGCGATCGCACTCATCACGACCTTCCAAGGTCTCGTCGTCGCGATTCCCTGCGTGTCGATTTACGGCTACCTCCGCAATCGCGTGGACGCACTCGCGGGTGAGTGCGCGGGGAACGCGGAAGAAATCGTGACGCTCGTTGAGAAGGGTGCGCGCAAGGGCGGGAAGTGACGACGACGCAGACCAATCGAAAGCCAGTCATTTCTCGCTGAAACGAAGCCTTTACCGTGCGATTCCAAAAGTCCAACTCCAGCAACCGAGCCGTCGTCATCGACATGACACCGATGATCGACATCGTGTTCCAGTTGCTGATCTTCTTTCTTGTCACGGCGCAGATGGCGCAAGTGACGAGATCCGATCTCGATCTACCGAAGGAGAAGGGCGAAGAATCGAAGGAAGTTGAGCAGGCAGGGCTCACCATCAACGTGCTGGCCGACGGCAACATCGAAGTCAACGGTGCGGTGGTTTCGCTCGAAGCGCTCGATGGATTTGTGGATGAAGCGATTGAACGCGCGGGCGGCGTTGACCGGTTGAAGCCGCTGATTCGCGCCGATCGCTCGGCAGATGCCGCGCAACTCAATGCTGTCTTCAATCGCTTGAG
>JAIYCA010000129.1 GCA_027488265.1 Planctomycetaceae bacterium | reverse complement strand
GCGCGCGACACGGGCAGTGGCAACGGAACGATGTCGATTTCTGGCACAGCTGCGACCACGCTCGGCCTCGCGGGCTCGGTCTCGGGTGACTTCATTCGCGGCGGCGATCTCGACCGCCAGCACCTTGCACTCGGCACGAAACTCTCATCGCTCGCATTTGGCAAGGGCGTTGGAACGGGAACGTTCCGCATCACCGATTCCAGTGGTGACAGCTCGATTGTGGACATCGACGCAAGTGCAACGACGGTGTATGACGTCATCAGCGAAATCAACTCTCGCGGCCTCTTCGTCGAGGCGCGACTCAACTCAACAGGTGATGGCATTGAGTTGGTTGACACGAACACTGGAACGCCATCGACCGCGATCAAAGTTGCGGATGTCAGCGGGGCAGTCGCGAAGGGACTTGGTCTCGCCGGGCAAGCGACATCCGCGGGCGCGAACTTGGTTGGTTCGCTCGAGAAGACCGTCGATCTCGAAACGACCGATACGCTCACCGATGTCGTTCGCAAGTTGAACGAAGCGAAGATTCCAGTTGCGGCGTCGATCGTCAATGCGGGAAGCGGCACGCAGCCGTTCCGACTGAGCATCAGTTCGACGGTGGGTGGATCGCGTGGCCAACTCTTGATGGACACCGGATCGATCGATCTCGGTATGGTGCGGACGAGCGAAGGCCTCGATGCTTCACTCTTCCTCGGAACCGGAGATCCAGCAACAGCGTTTCTCTACACGAGTTCGACGAACACGTTCAAAGACGTCGTGTCGGGCTTGGAAGTGGACGCGAAGAAAGCCGGAGCGTCTGTCACGGTGGATGTGGCGCGCAACGTCGTCGGCATGGTGGACGGTGTGAAGCAGTTGGTCACGACGATCAACGACGCGCTCGGCCGCATCGGCGATTACGACAAGTACGACGACGAAACAAAAAAGAAGGGCCCGCTTCTCGGAAACCCCGTCGTCGCGCGGGTCCGTCAGCAGATCATCCAAACGGCTCAAGGACCCGCGAAAGGCGTTGAAGGCCGCTATCGCTATCTCTCGCAGGTGGGCATTCGCTTTGGCAAAGAAGGACAGTTGCAGTTCGATGAGGCGAAGTTCCGCACGGCGTATGACCTCGATCCTGGTGCCGTTGAAGAGCTCTTCACCGCCTTCGAGATCCAAGCAACTTCGTCGAACTCGCCTGTCGCCGGTGTCACGGTTGAGCAAACGACCACGTCGTATTCGAAACTCGGCTTCGGCGACCTCTTCGATCAGTTGTTGAAGAAGCTCACGAACTCCGTGGACGGTGTCACGACGGTCGCTGACCGCGGCATGCAAGAGCAACTCGATGGTTTGAAGGAACGTCTCGATCGGTACGACGCGCGCCTTGAGTCGAAACGTGCTCGATACGTCGCGCAGTTTGCCGCCATGGAGTCAGCGCTTGCCAAACTGCAGACGCAGCAGTCGTCGCTCGGCGCGCTCTCTGCAAACGTCGCGATGCTGGGCTAACGCGCACGCGAGTTGTAGTGATTTGAACTCCCCGACGATCACTGAAACCGTTGGTCACGTGACAAAAGTCAGCGACCTGAACCGCCGATCAAAGAGCCGATGGCTATGCAGACTTCTTCCGGACCTCAAGCGTATCTCCGCACGAAAGTGATGACCGCGAGCCCCGCGGAACTTCGCCTCATGCTGATTGATGGCGCCATTCGTTTCGCTGAGCAAACGAAGCGCGGCTACGAGACGCGCAACTTCGAGATGAGCTTCGACAGCACCACGAAAACGCAGGCAATTCTCATGGAATTGATCAACGCGCTTCGTCCGGAACAAGCGCCAGAGCTCTGCCATCGACTGACTGCGCTCTACACCTACCTGTATCGACTGCTCGTTGAAGCGAGTTCGGAACGCGATGTATCGAAGGTGGACGAAGTGCTGACGCGTCTTCGCTTTGAGCGGGAGACGTGGAGTATGTGCATCGGTGAACTCGCGAAAGAGAATCGATCAGCGTCGAGCATGCAGGAATTGCCGACCGTGACGCCAACCACTTCTGATTCCAAAGAGAATCGGGCCCGTGTCTCGATAACGGGCTGAGTGAATACAAAAGTTCGCGGAAGAGTCCTATTTCCCGCTGACGAACGTTGAACAACACGCCGATAGAGTGGCCACTTCCGCGACGCGCTCCCGTGTCGTGCAGCCTGACCGCAAGGAATAGACATGTCCGCAGCAATGAACAGCATCGCGTCGAACCTTCTCGCCCGTATCGAGCGCTGTGAAGCGAAGATCGGTGTCATTGGCCTGGGTTACGTCGGGCTTCCACTCGCGCATGCACTGCATCAAGGTGGATTGCCCATTCTTGGATTCGACATTGATCAAGCGAAGATCGATGCGATCAAGGCTGGTCGAAACTATCTCGTTCACCTTGGTGACGAACTCATCACGACACTTCGTGATTCGAAGCGCTTCGAAGGTACGACTGATTTCGGTCGGCTCGGCGAAGCAGACGTCATCATCATCTGTGTTCCTACGCCGCTCGGAAAGCACTGGGAGCCGGACATTTCGTACATCCTGCAGACTGCTGAAGCGATCGGTAAGACGCTGCGTGCGGGCCAGTTGATCATTCTCGAATCGACGACGTATCCGCGCACGACGCGGGACGACATGATGCCGGCGATCATGGCTGCTGCAGGCGAACGCGCGAAGACGCTCGAAATCGGCAGCGAGATCTTCGGTGCGTTCAGCCCTGAGCGTGAAGATCCGGGTCGAAAGTCTCACTCCACGAGCACGATTCCGAAACTCGTTGGTGGTCTTGATGATGCTTCGACCGAACTCGCCGCTGCGGTCTATCGGAAGGGCGTGACGACCGTTGTGCCTGTGAAGACCGCGGAAATCGCCGAGAGTGCAAAGCTCTTGGAGAACATCTTCCGCGCGGTCAACATCGCGCTCGTGAATGAAATGAAGATCGTGCTCGATGCGATGGACATCGACGTGTGGGAAGTTGTCCGCGCAGCAGGCACGAAGCCGTTCGGATTCATGCCGTTCTATCCAGGACCAGGTCTCGGTGGACACTGCATCCCGATCGACCCGTTCTACTTGACATGGAAGGCGCGTGAGTACGGCCACGTGACGCGCTTCATTGAACTTGCGGGCGAGATCAACACCTCGATGCCGCACTATGTGATCGATCGCACAGCGGAAGCGCTGAACGAGCAAGGGAAGCCCATGAAGGGCTCGCGCATCTTGGTTGTTGGTCTTGCGTACAAGGCAGACATCGACGACGTCCGCGAGAGCCCCTCGTTTGAACTCATCGAACTCTGCAAGGCGCGTGGCGCGCAAGTCGACTACTACGACCCGCTCGTGCCAGCGACGTGGGCTGGTCGTAAGCATGACCTCAAGATGAGTTCGGTCGCGTACGACGACAAAACAATCGCAAGCTACGACTGCGTGCTCATCTCGACCGCGCACTCGAAGATGGATTACAGCGTGATCGCGCGCAACGCGAAGTTGTGTGTCGATACTCGCGATGCGATGCGCAAGTTCGAGCACGAGATGGGATCGCGGCTCGCCCGCGCCTGATCTGATGAGCGCGGCGCGAGAGTCGGATACGAGCGCGCCCCGTGCCGATGCGTCGGACACGGGCTATGCAAGCGCGGCTGCATCCGGTTCAGCATGGACAACCGCACAGATCGTGGCCAACAAGTTGGTCACGATCTTTGCCATGTGGGCATTGACGCGGTTGCTTGATCCGGCAGAGTTTGGTCTCGCCAACTTTGCGGTCAGCCTCGGTCCATTCTTCTTCGCGGTTGCGCCGTTTGTGATGGGCGATGTGCTCCTCGCGGAACCAAAGCGCTTTGACGAATCATCGGGAGCCGCGCGACGCGTTGCGTGGATGGCCGCATGGGCGCTCTTTGTGCTGCTCGCTGCTTCCGCGATTCCACTGGAACGACTGAGTGACAAGCCTGGACTTGCATTTCTCGTCGTGATCGTGGCGTTGCGTCCGTTGGCCGATTCGGTACTCGTGATCTCGAATTCGCGCATGCGACTGGATCTGTCGTATCGCCGGATCGCGCAGATCGATGGAGTAGTGAACTTGCTCGCCACGATTGCGGGCGTCGTGATGGCGTATCTCGGCGCGGGTGCTCTGTCAGTGATCTTTCCACCGATCGCCGCACTTGCGTTGCGTGGTTGGATTTATTGGCGCGTTTGCGGAGATCGCATCGATCGAACGGTGCATCCTGGAACCATGCGCCCCATCGCTTCGCGATTCGCGCTGGCGGGCGTTGGGCAGTACGTCAACAACATGTTGTTGAGCCTTGAGTTTGTTGTGCTCGGGCTCGTCGCATCGGAGGCTGAGATTGGGTACTTCGGCCTCGCGTTTCAACTCGCGATCCAAGCGAACATGATCATCGCAACGCAACTTGGTGGTGTGTTGCAACCAATCTTTGCGCACATCAAGCACGACGTTGAGCGTCAGTCGGCTGCGTTCATTCGCGCGACCAAACTTCTCTCTGCGATTGCTGTCCCAGTTTCACTTGCGCAGGCGGTGTTGGCAGTGCCACTCTTCGCACTTCTCTTTGAAGCGGAGTGGACTGGATCGATCGCCCCATTGGTTGCACTCTCGTTTGGGCAAGCGTTCATGTTCGTCTCGGCGCCATCGATTGCGCTTCTCAAGGCACAAGGACGTTTCCGTGTGTACTTCATTTGGCAGGTCGCGCAACTGGCTGGCTCTGTTGCGCTCTTCGCGTGCGCTGTGACATACGGCGGTGAACCAAGCCTTCGTCTTGCGAGCAGCCTTGGGCTTCCGATCGACGCCGAAGCTGGGAAGGCGCTCGCGATTTCGATTGCAAGTGCGATCTCGTGGGCGATCTCGTGCCCGATCGCGGTCTATCTCGGCGGTCGTCCAGCGAAGCTCCGAACGCGCGTGGTCGCGGGTTTGTTCCTTCAGCCGTGGTTGATCGCGGCACCGATCATGGCGTTGGTGGCGTTTGCGTGGATCTGGATGCGAGGCGCGCTTCAACCGACAACGGCGGACGCGCTCGCGCTCTTTGTGGTCGGTCCAATCGCAGTTCTTGCAGGGATTCTCGGCTGCGTTTACAGCCGCAAAGAAACGCGCGACGACTTTCAGCGCGTCATTGGCCGATTCGCGCGACGCTCAGCGCGTGCATGAACGTTCACCTGAACTCTTACATCGAGTGCGCAGTTGATGCGACATCGTGGCCTGCGTCTCGGAGTGTCCGCTCGCGACGCGCAAGTTCCATGTCATGATCGACCATCATGCGCGCGAGGTCCTCGACGGAGGTTCGTGGCTTCCAGTTGAGAACACGCTGCGCTTTCGACATGTCGCCGAGAAGTTGTTCGACTTCCGCTGGGCGGAAGTATCGCGGATCGATCTCGACAAAGTCGCGATAGTCCAAGCCCACCATCCCAAACGAGAGTTCGCAGAACTGTCGCACGGAAATCATCTTGCCCGTGGCGATGACGTAATCATCAGGCTCTGGTTGTTGCAGCATGAGCCACATGGCTTCGACGTAGTCACCGGCGAAACCCCAGTCTCGCAGCGCGTCGATGTTGCCGAGATAGAGTTTGTGTTGCAGACCGAGTTTGATGCGACCCACCGCGCGTGTGATCTTGCGCGTGACGAACGTTTCGCCGCGACGTGGGCTTTCGTGATTGAAGAGGATGCCGCACGAGGCGTGCATGCCGTAACTCTCGCGATAGTTGACCGTGATCCAGTGGCCGAACACTTTTGCGCAGCCATACGGCGACCGCGGCCAGAACGGCGTGGTCTCCCTCTGTGGAACTTCCTGCACCTTGCCAAACATCTCGCTCGACGAAGCTTGGTAGAAGCGAATCGTTTCGCCCGAGAGCTCTTGCTGCACGCGCACGGCTTCGAGCAGCTTCAAGACGCCAGTTGCGTCGACGTCCGCCGTGAAGACGGGCTGATCGAACGAGACCCGCACGTGGCTCTGTGCAGCGAGGTTGTAGACCTCATGCGGCCGAATCTGCTGCATCAATCTTGAGAGGCAATTCGCGTCCGCAAGATCGCCGTAGTGCAACTTCAGTCGCTGCGATGACTCGTGCGGATCTTGATAGAGGTGATCGAGTCGACCCGTGTTGAAGGACGAGCTTCGGCGGATGATGCCGTGCACCTCGTAGCCCTTCGTGAGAAGGAACTCGGTGAGGTAGCTGCCGTCCTGACCCGTGATACCGGTAATGAGGGCGCGTTTCATGGTGACTCAAGAATCTCGTCTGGCCGGACGCGGTTGCGCCCACTGAACGTCGGTGGCTCCGACTTCGGATGCATGCCACCCACGCGGGGAGCCGATAGTAGTTTCCACGGCGGTCCGATGGTGGCCGCATCTCGCCGCCAAATGCCGTGGACTGCCGCGGGACTCGTACGATCAAGCTTGGCGCATTCGAATACGGTCACATCATGATTCTGCACGTCATCGAAAACCTCTTCCCTGAAAGCGGCGGCCCGCCGACGGTGGTCATCGAATTCGCTCGGCATCAGGCGCGATCGGGACGACGAGTCGCTGTCATTTGCAATCGCGGACCTCGCAAACCAGAGCAGCGCGCGGCGCTCATGGAGACGTGGCGAGGTCTGCCGATCGACTTCACCGACTTCTCCCTTTTGGATGCTTCATCGCGCAGTGGCGCCATGGACCGCCAACTCGAGCGGCTTCAGCCCAAGATCATCCACATCCATTGCATGTGGGAGTCGTTCGTACGAACGACCGCGGCAAACGCCCGTCGGCGCAGTCTTCCATACGTCATTTCGACGCATGGAATGCTGCACCCATACGCGATAGCCCAAAAGCGACTTAAGAAATGGGCTTATTTGACCCTATTTCCGCAGATCATTGGAGGTGCGCGAGAGTTGTACTCGCTGAATCGCGAAGAGGCCGCATACGTCGCAAAGCGTTTCCATTGCAAGAGTTCTGTGCTTGCAAACGGCATCGACGCCGCGGAGTACTCACGCGCCACACCAGACCTGTTCTACGAGCGATTCCCTCAATTTGCACACAAGTCGTTTATACTCTTTGTAGGACGGATCCATCCGATCAAGGGCATCGATCAGTTGATTCGCAGCTACGGCCTCGCTCGCTCACAAGGTTGTGACCACCAACTGGTGATCGCCGGACCGGACGACGGGTGCAAGGCAGAGATCGATGCGCTCGTCGACACACTGTCGTTGCGTGAACACGTGCATCTTGTTGGCGGGCTGTTTGGGGAAATCAAGAGGTCAGCGTTTGCGGCGTGTTCTGTCTTCGCCCATCGCCCTCGGTTTGAAGGCTTTGGCATCACGGTGGTCGAGGGGATGGCTGCAGGGAAGCCTGTTGTGACGACGAAGGAGTGCAAACTTGATGGTGCAGGCGAGGCTGGTGCGTTGTGTGTCGCGCCAGATACCGACGAGGGCTTTGCGGAGGCGCTCGTTCGCGTCACACGGGAACCCGTGGCTGCTCGTATGTTGGGCGCGCATGCACAAGCGTGGGTTCGCACCAATCTCGATTGGGAAGCGCTGGCGCGGGTTGCAGACGAGTCGTACGCAAAGGCGGCTGGGAACCCCGTTGGATGAAGCGGGTCGTCTGACTCGAGATTTGAGATGAAGTGCGGTTGAGGCCGTGGCCGATAGATCGCAAGAGACCGAAGGCTGGTTCTGCGGATGTCGATGTCGACGCATTCCTCGATTACCTCTCGTTCCGCCCGTGGGACGTTGGCTGGGTCACGCATCGTCGTGACGGGAGGCGCAGGTTTCCTTGGCCGTGCGGTACTGGCAGCGATGAAGGCGCGCGGACTTCCTGAGCCGTTTGTGCCACGGCGCCGTGAGTACGACCTCACGACCGAGGCAGGCGTGGCGCGGTTGTTCGACGACGCAAAGCCCGAGGTCATCATCCATCTTGCCGCAGAGGTTGGCGGGATCGGTGCAAATCAAGCAAATCCTGGTCGGTACTTCTACGCCAACATGGCGATGTCACTGCACCTGATTGAAGCCGCACGTCGGGCGGGTCTTCGCAAGTTTGTGCACACCGGCACGATCTGTTCGTATCCGAAGTACACGCCCGTTCCATTTCGCGAAGACGAACTTTGGAATGGATACCCCGAAGAGACGAATGCGCCGTACGGCGTTGCGAAGAAGGCAGCCCTCGTGATGCTTGATGGCTATCGCCGTCAATACGGCTTGGCCTCCGCGTATGTCTTGCCGGTCAATCTCTACGGGCCGCATGACAACTTCGATCCGGCGACCTCGCATGTCATTCCCGCGCTTGTACGCAAGTGCCTTGAAGCACAAGCCACGGGCCGCGCCGCCATCGATTGTTGGGGAACAGGCTCCGCGAGCCGAGAGTTCCTCTACGTCGACGATGCTGCCGAAGGCATCGTGCGTGCGGCGGAAGAAGTCGACGAGCCGACTCCGATCAATCTCGGCACAGGGGGTGAGATCACCATTCGTGATCTTGTCGCCCTCGTAGCGGAAACCTGTGGTTACCACGGAGAAATTCGTTGGGACGCGTCGAAGCCCGATGGCCAACCTCGACGTTGCGTGGACAGCGCGCGAGCCGAGCAACTCCTCGGTTGGCGCGCGCATACGTCTCTGCGTGAGGGTTTGCGGAAGACCGTGGAGTGGTATCGAACGACGCGCTTTGGAGAGCAGAATCTCCGGTTGAGTGGGGGATCATGCGCATCCTCCTGATCAATCAAACGTTCTATCCCGACATCGCTGCAACTGCGCAGCATGCGCATGACTTGGCGCGTTACCTCGTCGCGCAGGGTCACGAAGTCACCGCAATCTCATCGCGGTCGATTTACGGTGAGAAAGGCGCGGTGTTGCCGCGCGAAGAAGTCGTCGATGGCATTCGCATCGTGCGGGTCGGCAAGAGCATTTTCGGAAAGTCGTCGATCGCTGCGCGCATGTTTGATTTCGGCCTCTTCTACATGGCCGCGCTTTGGCGTTCGTTCAACATGCGCAGACAGGACGTTGTCGTTTGCTTCACGACTCCTCCGTTTGTGGCACTCATCGGATGGCTGCTGCGACTCGTGAGAGGAACGCGCAGCGTCTATTGGGTGATGGATCTCTATCCAGATGTCCCAGTTGCCTGCGGCGTGATGAGTAAGCACTCGCCGGTCACATGGTTCCTTGAACGACTCAATCGATTCTGCATTCGGCGTGCAGATCGCGCAGTCGTACTTGGTCGTTGCATGCGAGCGCGAGTCGCGGCGAAGGGCATTCCGGCAGATCGTTTGGCGATGATCAACGTTTGGGCGGACCCTGATGAAGTGCGTCCAGTGGATCGTGCGACGAATCCCTATCGCAAGCAGTGGGGCATTGGCGATCGTCTCCTCGTGATGTACTCCGGCAACTTCGGAATTGGTCACGATGTCAGGACTATCGCGCGCGGCGTAGAAGCGCTTCGCGATGATCCGAATGTGATCTTTGCGTTTGTCGGAGGCGGAAAGCGGAAGGATGAGCTGATCGGAATTCTTCGCGCGAAAGGCCTGTCGAACTTCATCGAGGCGCCATATCAGCCGCGCGAGAAGATCAACGACTTGCTTGGCGCCGCAGACATTCATCTTGCCAGTCTTCTTGAAGGAACGACGGGCGTCATGGTGCCGAGTAAGTTCTACGGCGTCATGGCAGCTGCGCGGCCGATTCTGTACGTCGGTGAGCGCACAGGTGAGGTGGCGCGCACGATTGAAGAGGAACGATGTGGATTCATCGTTGCGCCGGGAGATGTCGATGGATTCGCGCGTTCGTTGCGGCGGCTTGCGTCGGATCGTGCGCTTGCCGCGGAAATGGGTGAGCGCGCGCGACATCACATCGTTGAACGAGCGGGTGCTCCACATGCGATGCGACGTTGGCTCGAATTGCTGACAGAAGTCGCGGGCGAGCATGCACGGAAACGCTCAGAGCGAAGCGCATCGGAGATCGCACGATGACGGGCGGTCGGAGTGATTCCTCTCAGCCGGCTTCAGGCGAGGATGTACTTGCGTCGCGGCGAATCAGCCCTTACTCGACGACGGAGAAGATCAAGCGACTTCTATGGGGTTGCGTCCAAGCGACGCTGTTCCGTGCGAGTTTTCACAACTGGTACGGCTTTCGACGAGCTCTCTTGCGAGCGTTTGGGGCGAGTCTCGCACCGACCGCGAACGTGCGTCGAACAGTGCTGATTGAATGTCCGTGGAATCTCTCGGTTGGTGCGGAGAGTTCGATTGGCGATCGAGCGATTCTCTACTGTCTCGGCCCAGTACAGATTGGGAGTCGCACGACCGTTTCGCAAGGTGCGCATCTTTGCGCGGGAACGCATGACCATCGCCGTGCGTCCATGCCGCTCGTGCGTGCAACCATTTCGATCGGTGACGACGTGTGGATCGCAGCCGATGCGTTCGTCGGTCCTGGTGTGACGGTCGGCACAGGCGCAATTCTTGGAGCGCGTGGGGTTGCCATGCGCGATCTCGCGCCGTGGAGAATCTACGCAGGAAATCCGGCCGTGTCTGTGCGAGAGCGCGCGTTTGACGCGCGGTCGTGACGACGTCTCGTTGATCGCGCACGATCCCGCGCGAGCGAACCTCGATGGTCGTGCTATTCTCGCGCTTCGCCATGACGATGCGCCTCTACAACACGCTCACGAAGTCGATTGAGAACTTCTCGCCGATTGCGCCCGATGGAACAGTGACGTTCTACTCGTGCGGACCAACGGTGTACGACGACGCGCACATCGGGAACTTCCGCTCGTTCTTGAACGCGGACATCTTGCGCCGCGCGCTGCAACTGCATGGGTTCCGCGTGAAGCATGTGATGAACATCACAGATGTTGGTCACATGACGGAAGACGACGCGGCCGACGGTGGCGGTGAAGACAAGATGGCGGTCGCGGGGCGTCGCATCGCGGAGGCGAAGAAGTCGGGCAAGTTGCCTGCGGGCGCGGAGATTGATGCTACTGACCCGTATGCGATCGCTTCGTTTTACGCCGATCGATTCCTTGAGGACGCGCGGCACCTTGGGCTTCAAGTTGCGATCGAAGAGCGCACGCATCCCGAATTGATGCCGCGTCCAACGCGCTGTGTGCCGCAGATGATCGCGCTCGTGGAGCAACTCATCGCGCGCGGACATGCGTACGTTGCGAAGGATGGTGTTGTGTACTTCAGCGTCGAGAGTTTCTCGGCGTACGGTCGCCTCTCAGGGAACACGCTCGACAAACTGCGCGAGGGCGAAGGCGGGCGAATCAGCGCGCAGCATCAGGCGGTCAAGCGCCATCCCGCCGACTTCATGTTGTGGAAGCCTGATCCGACACACTTGATGCGGTGGCCGAGCCCGTGGGGCGAGGGATATCCGGGTTGGCACCTTGAGTGCAGCGCGATGGCGCGCATGCTGCTTGGCGACGAAATCGATCTTCACTCGGGCGGTGAGGACAACATCTTCCCGCACCACGAATGCGAGGTCGCGCAGAGTTGCTGCGCGAGTGGTCGACCCGCGTTTGCGCGCATGTGGTTTCACACGCGCCACTTGCAGGTTGAAGGCGAGAAGATGTCGAAGTCGAAGGGGAACTTCTTCACGGCGCGCGATTTGTTTGCGAAGGGTGTGACGCCCGCAGCGTTGCGGCTCGAGTTGGTTCGAACGCATTACCGCACGAACTCGAATTTCACGCTGCAGGGGCTTCGCGATTGCCAACGCATGATCGATCGCTGGGCATCCGCGCGGACCTCGCTTGCTGCACGTTCTGCCGGCACTGGCGCGGGTCCATTCCAACGCGCGTTGATCGAGTTCAAGGAGGCACTCGCGGACGACTTGAATGTCGCGCGCGCGATTGCAGCGCTCAACACTGCGATTGCTGAAGACGCGTCTGGCGATCCGATTGCTGAATTGGCCGCGCTTGATGCGATGAATTCCGTGCTCGGTGTGTTTGAGCGGAACGAGGCACTCCAGTCGGCGGCGGCCGATGATCTTGCGACAAAGGTTGAAGCGTTGCTTGAGCGTCGTCGTGCTGCGCGCGCGGCGAAGGATTGGGCTGAAAGCGATCGCGTGCGAGATGAACTCACGGCACTCGGGGTGCGCATCAAGGACGGCCCGCAAGGGACGACGTGGGAGCGTGCGGTTTAGGGAGCGTGCGGTTTAGGGAACGCGCGGTTTAGGCAGCGTGGTCGAGCGCGGGAACTCAACCCAGTCACGCATGATGCGTCTTCAACAGTCGCGCGATGTCGTTCATCTGCCGATCGGCGGTCGCAAGGATTCCGGGAAGTCGTTCCGCGATCGCTGCGCTCGCGCGCTCGCGCTCGATGAAACATCGAACCTGATGCTCGACGACTTCATCGCTTGAGAGCACGCGCGGATCGGCGACCGTGTCGCCCACGCCAAGAGCTTCGAAAATGCCGCGCGCCTTATCGCTGTACGCGATGGTCGCGGTTGAGACGCCATTCGAAAGCGAACCAATCGTTGCGTGCAGCCGCGAGCCGCTGAACCAGTCAAGCCGCTTGATGATGGCTTTCGCTTCCGTCGGGAATTCATACCCCTGCGCGATGACGACGCGCTCGCGCTCGGTGGGCGAGAGTGCCGCCAGCAACTTTTCACTGGCGTGGATATCCGACTCGGTCTCCGCGCCGCCACGGACGATGACGTGGGGGACGAGTACAACAGCGCCCGCACCCGTGGCGAGCAACCTCGACACGAGTTTGACGCACGTCGCGAAGTAGTCATCGCGGAAGCGATACTCGCGCCAACTCTCGGGTGCATTCGCGATGAGGCCGCTGATGTTGAAGCCCGCCACAGCGCCACCACGCGCGATCGTGCGCGCACGCTCAACGACTGCGAGTGCCTGCGCTGATGGATCGATCGTTGGCAAGCGAAACGCCATGTCGGTACCGACCAGGTGCTTCGTCGGGTCGAAACGGCTTCCAACGATCTCCTTCAGAACTTCATAACTCCGCGCATCACGCGCGATGGCGCAAGTTGCGCGAGCGACGATGTCGCCCGCCGTCGCGCGTAACTTCGGATCGCGATACGGCCCGTACGTTTGTGGAAGTAGCACAAGCGGCCGCTTCAATGCGAGCGCGATTTGCTTCGGGCGAGTGACGCGCACGAAGCGCCGCAAACCATAAATGTCCGCGAAGCTATCGCCGCCACTGGCGTCGAGAAGTCCTGACGATCGTGCGATGGCGCTTGCGCCGATACCGAGGGGAAGGCCCGTGTGCTGCGCGATTACGGCGTGAAGCGAGGAGTCGCTCTGCCAGAACTTTCGCGTCTGGCTCCAACCGACGATTTCGAACGCGGCCGCTCCAGAGTTCGACTGAGCAATTCCCGCGTGGCGCAAAATCTCAGCGTCTGCGAGTCGATGTCCCCGACGCCAATCGAAGACATCGCACGCCCCAAGTCGCGGATAGAGCAGAGCGACGGCGCTCAAGCCAAGCGCACTCACGCCCAGATTTGGGTTGCGAAAATCAACGCCAGCGATGATGGGTCGGGGCGGAATCGCGGGAGATCCAAGCATCTCATCGATGCTACAGAATTCCGATGTGTCTCGTGTGGGAATCGTCGCTGACCTTTAGCGAATCACGTACGGAAGACCTGTGGAGCAATCGACCAGTCGAACGGATGCTCCGATACGAAAGAGGCGCGAGCAGTGGCCTGAGTCTGCGAGGGCGGCCTCAACCTCTTCGTCGCGAAGTTTCGTGATTGTCAGGCGTGACGCGTTGCTAACAACAGCAAAATCGAGTTGAGCGGTCGAAGTGGCGCTCGAGGTGAATGCAACGCGGGGAGTTGGCAGGGGAACGGTGCTTGGCTGCCTGATTGCGATGACGCGGGGTGATAGCGGCAAGACCTCACTCTTGAGGTACGGGACAAGCGGGATCGAGACAAGAATCGCGACGAGTGCCAACAGCGTGTTGCGCCGCACGGCCTTTCGGCGCGCGGTTGATCGCGTGAGCTCATCGCCGGCGGCGGACAGGATATGTGCGCGCTGCGCTTCTACTTCGGATTGGATGGCCTGCGACTCGTTCATCGGGTCGCGCATGTTGGCGTTCATGATGCCGCTCCTTCGCGCAACCGCGCAACGACGCGCCGCAGCGCACTTTCGATTCGACTTGGGTGACAACCGATGCTGTGCGCGATGGCGCCGAGTGAAAGTCCATTTGCGTAGCGGAGTCGAAGAAGATCACGCTCAGCATCATCGAGTGACTGGGTGAGCGCCTTCAAGATTTCGTCAACTTGGTGCGCTTCATGCGCGCGATCTGCGCGCAGTTGATTTCCCGCGTACGACGTTTCTCGTTGATTCCGCCGGCGTTCGGCGACAAACATGTTGCGTGCCGTGTTGAGTGCCGTGACTTGAAGCCACGCGGCGAGTTGAGCGTTGGTTTCACAGCGGGGCGGGTTTGATGCGAGCTTCATGAACGTCTCCTGAAGGCAATCAAGTGCGAACGATTCGTCACGCTTGGTTGTGCGACAGATGGTGCGAGCAATGTCTGTTGCGAAGTGATCGTAGATTTCACCAAGCGCAGCGCGCGAGCCAGCACGAAGTGCGTCGGTCACGCGCGCTGCGAAGTTCTCATCGAGCGATGGACTTGGAAGTGAAGTCAATGCTTCCTTGGCTTCGCTTGGTTTTGCGTCGTTTCGCGAGTGGCGTTTGGAGCGTTGGTCAAACGCTCGCAGCGATGACGCGGCATTCCACAACACGGAAGTCCACGACTTGGCGCGTTCAACGCGTAAAGAACTGCACTACTTGCGAGACAGCCTTTCGCTGCGTGATCGGTCCGCGCACGAAGAGAAGCCCCGTCGGCTCATGTAGGCGCACGCGAATCTCTTCGATTCCACCCGAGAGTTCGAGCGCAGTCGAAATCGCGTCGTTGATCTTCTCCATGCTGCCAGGATTCGCTTTGAGATACGCCGAGATGTCGTAGACATCGGTGCCGATCGATGCCGCAGGGGAAGACAAATCATCGGCACCGCGTGCGTCGCTCCCGTTCAGCGAAATGGTGATGACCGGAAGCGAGCGCTCAGCGGCTGTGGCTTTCACGTCGGCGAGTGTGGGTTGCGATGAGTTTGTCGATGTTTGATTTGTCGGTGCTGGCTCGGTCACAACGACGCGCAGCGTGCGTCCATCTTCGAGCGGCGTGGTCGCGAGCGCGCGGAAGAACACCGAAGGCTCGACATCTTGCACAGTCAAACTCGGGATAATCGCGTTGGCTGTCGCTTCACCACCCACAAGCACAACATTCATGCGCGTTTCGCCGCACGCTTGGAGGAGTTCCGACAACGTGCCGCCCTTCCATTCGATTGAAATCAGGCAGCTTCGTGCCTCAAATGCAAGGTGGCGTTGGCGATCGATTTCCTTGCGCTGGTCTTGTTCGAAGATTCTTGCTTGTACGGCGTTCACGCGCTCAGCAATCGACGCCATCTTGGCTTCGAGTAGGTCTCGCGCTTCAGCGACTTCCCATGCTGGACCCGCGATAGAAATGTCGGGGAGGAAAGTCGAGCGTGTGATCTCGACGGTTGACTGCAGTGCCCAAAGAACTTTCTGCACTTGGCTCATGACTTCGTCGACACCGATCGATTCTTTTCGCGATGCAGCGCGATTCTCGCTCGCACCTTCGGGCAAGCTCGCCTCGAAGATCGACGACGACACAAAGAGCGCCGGTGGAACCGAAACAGTGATGACCGTGAATTCGCTTCGCGGTGACTGAGCGAGTTTCGTCTCGAGGTCCACAATCTGATTCGAGAGCGACTGGCGCTCGGTTTTCTCAACTAAACGGAGAAGGCGATCACGGAGTTGCTTCAATTCGCTGCGCATCTTTTGTAGCGCTTCGAGTTCGGATGCGTCCGTCGTCGAAATGTCTCCGAACGCGGCGGCGTATGTTGTCGAAGCTTGTTCGATGGCAAGTTCGAGCGCCAAGAAGTCGTTTCTCGTGAGGGTGATCGGATTCGACTTCAAGGTTTGAACGATGGACTCATACTCACTCTTCAGCATCGCTACAGCTCCTTGATCGTTGGCGATCTCTGGCAACTGCTGGATCTTTGCGAGCTGCGAGAGTCGGCGGCGCAGCATGGCGCGATACTCGTCGATTTTCCTGACGTCGTTGATCTCTTGCCTCTGCGGCTGAATTGGAACCTGTGCATCGCTCTGAGTGGTTGCATGCAGAGGCGCTGCGGGAATCGCAGCCGTCATGAGCAGCATCGCCGTTGCGCACATGTGTGACGTGAGGCGGGACGTGAAGCGGGATGTGAAGCACGACGTGCAAGGCGCGACTGTGCGCAAGTTCGAGTTGTGGACGGCGGTCGTGAGTTGATCGAATTGGTTCATAGCGCTGTACCCTTTCGCGAAGGTCGGGCGTTGTGCATGCAAGGCGCGACGCAGTGGTCTTGTTTGTGAACGACAATGTCCAAGGTGTTCGGGCAAGGCTCGAATGGGAGAGTGGACAATTGTTCAACAGCGCCGACACACCCAACCCGTCGGTCATCTGTGAAATCTCCCAAAGAAATCTTCGAAGAGTTTGGTCCTCGCTTAGTTGCT